>JANMST010000402.1:0-13667 GCA_031389635.1 Acidimicrobiia bacterium
CCCCACAGCGCCAGCGTGCTGGTTAGGCGCTTCACAAGTACCTGAGCCTTGCTGGTGGAAGGGGGGGCAGCGGAGGGACCGGTGGGCGAATCAGGCATCAACCCTCAGGTTGTCCTTGTGAACGGTGGGGTCAGCGGCAACCCGATCGCCGAGTGGGTCGAACCGTCGGCTTTTCCCTGGGGCTACATGAACGACCAGGTCACCGCCACGGGCCTGACCCCTGCCCAGATTCAGGTTGCCTGGGTGATGATGCCCGATCGCCCGCCGACTCCCCCACCGTTCCCGGAGCGCGAGGAAATCTACCGGGAGCAGTTGCAGGCAGTCCTCCGGATCCTCAAGACGAACTACCCGAACCTGCAGATGGCGTACATATCGAGCCATCAGTACGCCGGTTACGGGACGGGCAACATCACCGAGCCCGGCAACGGCTACGAGCACGGTTTCGGGGTCAAATGGACCATCGAGAGCCAGATCCTCGGCGAGGGCAATCTCACCGCTGACCCCACCGTTCACAAGGGCAACCTGGGGGTTGATGCCTGATTCGCCTGAAACCAGGGAGGCAAACCCATCCCAGTCGAGACCGGTTGTCGACACGCCGACCCCCATGAATCCGATCTTCCCGGCTTCGTCGGGCTGGCCCTCGGCGTTGAGGGGGCCTACGAGGTTCATGAGGGACATCCCCAGCGCCAGATGGTCAGCAGGGATCGTGTTGGAGCCCCCGGGATAGAGGCCTCCCTCGGCTCCCATGTAGGTGGCGCTCCCCATGTCGATGAGCGGCGTGAGACCGAGTGAGTCGTTGTTGCAATCGCCGCCCCGCTGGGCCTGAGCGGAGGTCGCGGTCCAGGGTTGGAGGGCAAGGGTCAGCGCAATTAGCGCAACCGTCGCGGCTCGATTTCGGGTAAGGCGCGCGCTGAACAAGACCTCTGCTCCTCGTCTTTGGGAAATTCGGTTAGTGGGTCAGTTTGGCCCGATGGGTTGCCTAACGGCATTCAGCGGTCCCAGCGTCGTCACCAGACGTTCACCCTCGCCACAAGTCGTATTCGACTCCGCGCTGCTTAAAGACGCCATAAACGGGCAACATCGGGCTCGGAGGCCCACTGCGAAGCTCATCTGTGCCACCTCGGATCTTTTGGCCGGTACTATGGCGTTCCCACCGCCGTCCACGCGCCTCGTACGGCCTCGAGATAAGGGATCGAATGTCCAAGTCCCGTCTAGTCCTGTTACTCGTGATCGGCGTTCTTTTTGCCCCCATGGCAGGCGTGTTGTCGACGGCAGAGCCCGCTCAGGCTGCACTTTGTTCGAACTCTTACATGCCGGGCCAGACCGCCCTGACCGACCTCGGCACCGGTTCTTACCTCGGCCAGCAGGGCGGCCTCTATCCGGGCGGATCGAACACCGTCCCCGCCAATCACCTTGCCGTCGGGATGGGCCGGGCTTCCCAGGTTCAACCTCGGAACTCGGCCGGCGCCCTCGATGCAGCAGGCAAAGTGGTGCTGTTGGGGGTTGGGGTTTCCAACACGAGCCTTGACTTCGGAGCTTTTCAGGAAGTGGCCGGATCCGATCCCAGAGTTGCTTCTGAGGTGGTCTTGGTCGACGGTGGAGTCGGTGGCAACCCGATCGACACTTGGCTCGATCCAGCGGGCGTTCCGTGGGGAGTGGTTGACAGCCGCCTCCAGGCGGCCGGGGTCTCGGACGCTCAAGTACAAGTCGCCTGGGTCATGCTTCCCGATCGCAATCCGACACCGGCCCCTTTCCCGGCCGAGCAAAGTTCCTATCGAGACAAGCTCGAGACGGTCATCCGCAATCTCAAAGCTCGCTTTCCCAATCTGGCCCTGGCCTATCTGTCGAGCCATAGCTACACGGGCTACGGGGTCGATCACCCCAACATCGAACCGATCGGTTATCAACACGGTTTCGGAGTGAAATGGGTGATCCAAGATCAGATTGCCGGAGTCGGCAACCTGAATCCCGACCCAGCCCAGGGCGCGGTTGTCGCCCCATGGATGGCATGGGGTCCGTACACGTGGGCCAACGGACTGGGCCCTGACGAAGCAGCCGGCGGGCAACCTGGTCGTTCAGACGGGTTGGAATGGGCCTGCGAAGATTTCGCCGACGATGGAATCCATCCCTCCGCCGCCGGTCGGGCGAAGGTGGCGGCGATGTTGCTTCAGTATTTCACCTCGGATGCGACGGCCTGCTCCTGGTTTCTGGCGGCAGGGGCGACCTGCGGCGGCTCCGGGTCGGGCGAACTATTCGGAGACATCTCGGGTTCGCCATTTGCGGCCGAGATCACCTGGGTGGCTCAGCAAGGCATCACGGCCGGCTGTAAAGCACCCCCCGGGTCGCTCTTCTGCCCCAACGACTTAGTAACACGAGGTCAGATGGCCGCCTTCATCGTCAGGGCCGAGGGTTACATCGACAACGGCGGCGGGAACCTGTTCGTCGACGACGACGGGTCCATCTTCGAGGACGAGATCGACAAGCTGGCAACGGCCGGAGTCACCCTCGGCTGCCAACCCCCGCCCAACGCCCGCTTCTGCCCCGACGACTTTGTCACCCGGGGCGAGATGGCTGCCTTCCTCGTGCGAGCGCTTGATCTCGGGGGTGGAGTCGGAGCCAATCTCTTCGTCGACGACGACGGATCCATCTTTGAGGAATACATCGACCAGCTAGCTTCTGCAGGAATCACCCTCGGATGTACGCCTCCTCCCAATGCACTTTTTTGCCCCAACGACTACGTCACCCGCGGCCAGATGGCTGCGTTCCTCTTTCGGTCTTACAGCCCTTAGAGACCTCGAGCTCTGCCTCGGGACCGTCTGATGACGCGGATCTACCTCTCGCCGCCCGACGTCAACCGATCTGACGTCGACTTGATCCTGGCCGCATTCGACGGAGGATGGATCGCGCCAGTGGGTCCCCAGATCGATGCTTTCGAGATCGCGCTGGCAGAGACCACCGGTCGAGCCCGGGCTGTGGCCTTGTCGAGCGGGACTGCGGCCCTGCACTTGGCCTTGATCGTCAACGGCGTGTCGGAAGGTGATCAGGTTCTGGTCTCCTCCCTGACCTTTGCCGCCAGCGCCAACGCCGTTCGGTATATCGGGGCCAATCCGGTGTTCGTCGACAGCGACCGGGCAACCTGGAACATGGACCCCGACCTCCTGGCCTCCGAACTTGCCGAGGCCGCCAAACGGAACCGGCGATACGCGGCGGTGGTTGTAGTCGATCTCTATGGCCAGTGTGCGGACTACCGGCGCATCGAGCAGATCTGCGCCGAGCACCAACTCCCTCTCATCTCCGATGCCGCCGAGGCGCTGGGGGCCCGGCTTTCGGAACGACCGGCCGGCAGCTTTGGCGAGATCGGAATCTTGTCGTTCAACGGCAACAAGATCATCACCACCAGCGGGGGCGGAGCATTGGTGACCAACAACGAGAAGTGGGCGGATGAGGCCCGGTTCCTGGCGACCCAGGCTCGGGATCCGGCACTTCATTACGAACACTCGCGAGTTGGTTACAACTATCGCCTGAGCAACCTGCTGGCGGCATTGGGCCGATCACAGCTTTCCGATCTGCCTCGCCGGGTCGAAAGGCGGAGAGCCCACAACCAGGCGTACCGGGCGGCACTCGGCGACGTTCCCGGGGTTTCGTTCATGCCAGAGATCAATGGGGGCATGTCTACTTTCTGGCTCACTGCTTTGACCGTTGATCCAGTAGCGGCCGGCGTCGATCGCACGACCCTGATCAATCACCTTGGGGAGCACGACATCGAGGCCCGACCGGTCTGGAAGCCGATGCATCTGCAACCGCTCTATCGAGAGAACCAGGTCATTGGTGGCGAGGTGTCGGCGGACCTGTTCGAACGGGGGCTATGCCTGCCGAGCGGTTCTTCGTTGACCGATGCTCAACGCGAACAAGTAGTCGAAGCTATTGGGGCGAAACTTCCGGTCTCGTGACCGTCTGCCTGCGGCGGGTCAACCACCAGCAGAGCGCCACAACTGGGACGGTTAGGCCCAGGCCGAGAAGCAGCGCTGCGCCAGCGCTCTCGGCGCGTCCCGCCACGCGTGACCACCATCCCACCAGCACCAGATGTACGAGCAGCGGGGCCACAGTCGGCTGCGGCCAGCCCCGGAAGGCCAGCAGGCCGATGACCGCCAGCGCTGCCAGCGCCCCGATGATCGAGCTCTCCCGGCCGCGTCCACCTGACACGACAGCGAGAACCGTTACGACTGTCATCACCGTTGCTCCGGCCCACCGGGGCCGGGCCCAACCGAGCGGGCGCCAGGCGATCGCCATCGGTCCTGTGACCCCGAGCAACGCCAAGATGGACTCGGTGTCGGGGACCGTGGCATAGATCCCAAGCAGCGAGATGAGAAACGGTAGGGGCGTCTGAGCAGCTCCGGTTCCTTGCTGGACCGTGAACGTGACCGCGAGCACGGCGATGATTGCCATCACTACGAAGAGCGGATTGGCCAGCCCGGCAAAGTTGCCAGTCCAACGTCGCGTTGCGAACGACAACGCCAGCAACGCCATGACTCCCCAGATCAAGCCCCAATCGAAGGTCCAGCGCCGGGTGACCGCGGCGATCGCCAGTCCCGCCACCCCGAAAGTGCTACCCACCAGAAGCTCGTTGGTCAACCGCATCGGTCTCCTAGGGACGGCTCCAGGTCAAATCATCGGACTTTGACTCAGACCGATCGGCCAACGGCTTCGGCAATCCGCCTGAGGCCGACCATCAGCTCGTCGAACCCCTCGAGCGTGAGCGATTGAGGGCCGTCGGAGCTTGCCAGTTCAGGCTCGGGATGAACCTCGATGATCAGTCCATCGGCGCCGGCGGCCACGCACCCGCCAGCCACGGGTCCGACCAGACTGCGCCGTCCGGTGGCATGGGAGGGGTCGCCCAGCACTGGAAGATGAGTGAGCTCCTTGAGCGCGGGGATGGCGTTGATGTCGAGCGTGTTGCGGGTATAGGGCTCGAATGTCCTGATTCCTCGTTCGCAGAGGACGACGTTGAGATTGCCCTGCGCCATCACATACTCGGCGGCCAAAAGCAACTCCTCCAAGGTGGACATCATCCCCCGCTTGAGCAATACGGGCTTGGCGGCGGCGCCCACGGCGGCGAGCAACTGGAAGTTCTGCATATTCCGAGCGCCGACCTGAAGCATGTCGGCGTAGGAAGCAACCAGCTCGACCTGCTCTGGGGCCATGACTTCAGTCACGACCGGCAACCCCGTCTCGTCACGGGCCTCGGCGAGCAGCTTCAGCCCTTCTTCGCCCAACCCCTGAAACGCATAAGGCGACGTGCGTGGTTTGAAAGCTCCCCCTCTGAGTATTCGAGCACCAGACTGGTGAACTCCCCAGGCCGTTTTCAGGACCTGATCGCGGCTCTCGACAGCGCAGGGGCCAGCTATCACCACGACCTGGTCGCCGCCAATCTCGATGTCTCCGACACGGACGACGGTCCTTTCCTTTCGATAGTCCAAAGACGCCAGTCGGAATGAGGACTTGGTCGGAAGCACCGACTCAACGCCCCTGATGCCGGCGAATGTCGATGGTGAAATCGAGTCCATCGCCCCCAGCAGGCTCAGGAGGACCCGGGCGCCATCGAGTGACTCATGGACCCGCAGGCCGAGACTCCGGGCCCTTCTCGTCACATAATCGATCTCTTCGCGGCTGGCCTCGACCTTCATCTTGATGATCATGAGGAAACCTCCACGAGTACGCCGGCTGATACCAATTCGTTCACGAAGCCAGGGGAGTCGTAGCCGTCGGCCAGCTCGCGGAGCCGCTCAAGAGCGGGGCTCTTGGCGACCTCCCGCACCACTTCCTGCTCTGGGGTCGAGAGGATGCGGCGCTGGCCGTCAACCGCCGTCAACACCATCTCGACCCGTTCGTCGACCACTTCGAGGCTTAGCCGCACTGCCGGAGCAAGGGTGACGGCAACCTGGTCGGCGATGGGCTCGAGGTCGGTCTTCGGGTCGAGAGTCTCTGCCGAAGCCGGGCGCCCGGCCAGCATCGATGCCAGGGCGGTCCGCCGTTGGCGGCTTGTGGAGATTGCCGTTTGGGCTTCCTCCTTGCGGGTCAAAGCATCCTCCGGCAAGGTGGATGCTTCGGCATGGGCAACCAGGGCAGTGTGCGCCTCTTTGTGGAAGCCCGATCGAGGATCCTTGCGGAGATGCAGCGGCAGAGGAAATGAAGCCAACTCGCGGAGCGCCACGTAGTTGGGATGGGTGTGGGCGTTGCCCGTTGCCAGACCGATGAACGAGGATCGATCCGTCTCCGCGTATTCGGCCGACACCTCGCTTCCCAGCCGATCCTGGGCCTGGTGCATCCAGTTCTGAACCTTGCGGTCACCGTGGTACCAAAGCCGGGCCATCTCGAGATAGTCGGTGTAAGTGTCGGCGTAAAGGCCCTCGTACCAATCTTCGATGAGCTGCTCACGGCTGGGATCCGAGAGACATGTATTGATAGCAATGGCGCACATCTTGGCGTACAGAACAGCGAGATATACGCCACTTGAAAGAATCGGATCGACGAAACAGGCGGCGTCGCCAACGGCAAAGTAACCAGGTCCAGCCATCTCCCTGCTTCGATAGGACCAGTCCTTGATGGTGTGGAACTCACCCGTGTACTCCGAGTTCGAGAGCAAATACCTGAACTCCGGGGCGGACTCGATGCGATCGCGGTAATGCTCCTCGAGCGCCTGGCGCCCTCCGAGTTCGGCCAGCCGGTCCTTCTGGGTGACGTAACCGACACTTATGGTGTCGCCAAAGCCGAGAGGGATGAACCACAACCATCCGGTGTCCAGCATCTTGGTGATGATGTTGTTGCGATCGGTGGGGCGGATGTCACCGCCGAGTTCCGACGGAGCGGGATGACTGCCTTTCCAGTATCCGTAGAGGGCCATGTTCTTTAGGCTCTCGGCGGCGTCTCGACTCGAGAGCTTGTTGGCGACTACCGCAGTGAGGCCGGAAGCATCGACGATGTACTTGGCCCTGGCCTCATGGGTTTGCCCGTTCTGCTCGAATCGAACACCGACCGCCCGGCCATCTTCAAGAACTACCTCAGAGACCCTGGCCTCTTGGCGGACATCGGTCCCCATCTCCGAAACATGATCGAGGAGGATGGTGTCGAAGACGTCTCGCTTGACCTGAAAGCTGGTGGGCCGACCGGGGATCTCGTCGAAACGAATGCACCATGGCACATCTGTTTCACCCCAGATGAAACAACCGCCCGACTTCACGGGAAAGCCGGCAGCCTGGATCTTGGCTTCGAGACCGACCTCGGCGAGGACGTCAAAGGTCGAAGCGATCATCGACTCTCCGATGTGGTGCCGGGGAAAGCGCTCCCGCTCCAGGATGAGAACCCGCCTTCCCACCTGGGTTAGGAAGCCCCCGACCGTGGACCCGGCCGGTCCACCGCCAACCACGATCGCGTCGAACTCCTCCACCTAAGCCTCCTTGCTAACGACCCCGCTAGAAATGCTACCCGGGGTTGGCCTGACGAAAACCCCCCCTAAACAGGGGGAGCGGCTCGCGGATTGCGACCTATTGTCGCCACGATGACGGGAAGTAGGATGACCCGTCGACAGTAGGCGGGAGCAAATCGGCGGATGACCAATACAGCGGTGCGCGTAGATGCCGTCACGGGCGTCGAAGAACGCTTGGAGCACGTGGCCACGCCGAGAGGGCTTCTTTACAGCTGGACGGCTCGACCCCCCCAGGCTAAATCGTGCGTTCTGGTTTGCAGTTCTGTGTTTGGAGACTTCGTTGCCAACTACCACCGGGAGCGACTGATCGGTCGGCTCCTGGCGTCCCAGGGCCACGGGGTTGTGCGATTCCACTATTCAGGCGAGGGAAACAGCCAGGGAAATCGTCGGGATATGACCCTTGCGACGTTGTGTGACGACGCCCAGGCCGTCCTCGACCACGCCGAGTCTTTGGGTTTCTCGAAGTTTGCCGTGCTCGGGACAAGGGTGGGAGCCTTCGTGGCGGCCGCCACCGTTTCCGCTTTGCCGTCCTCGGTTCCACTCGCAATCTGGGAACCTCTGAGTGATCCCCTCCGCTTCCTGGCGGAAGCCCAGAGGGCAAACCGAATGAGCCGGGCGGCCCAGGGGGGAGCCGGGAACGGCGCTGCCAATTGGCGGCAGGAACTCGAGCAGCAGGGCGTGGTCCACCTTCTGGGATACGACGTCTATCCGGCGATGGTCGAGAGCCTCGAACGCGTCGACTTCCTGACGATGCTCGGCACCCTTCCGAGGGAGGTCATGCTGGCTCGCTTCACCGCCAAGGAAGGCGCCCCTGATCCGATTCGTGATGCCCTGGTCGACCGGGGATTCTCCATCCACTCCGACAGCTATGGATTGGCGGAGTCGTGGTGGTTCCACAGCGAGCGCGCGCCTGAGCACAACAGCCTGGTGGGCGCCACCGTTGATTGGCTCAGTACCGCTCTCTCGGAGTCGGCATGAACGAACTAGCCGTCGAGGAGCGACTGGTCTTCTTCCAGTGCGGGTCCCTCAGCCTCGCGGGGATACTGGCAGTTGCCAATCGGCCCAACGGTCGGACGATCCTCCTCCCCTGGGGGACCAGCACCGCGCCATCCTCAGGAGTCAACGGGGTCAGGACCCACCTGGCGCGCACGTTCGCCGAAGAGGGCTTCCACTCCTTTCGCTTCGACTATCCGGGAGTTGGTGAGAGCGAAGGCGACTATCACGTCGGTGAGATGTCGGCACCGCTGACCGAGGAGGTCGAGGCGGCGTGCAGATGGCTAACCGACGAGGGATTCGGACGCATCGTCATCGTGGCCAACTGCTTCGGCGGCTGGTCATCCCTGATGGCCGCTCCGAAGCTCTCCGGCCTCGAGGGAATGGCGCTGGTGAATCCGCCCGTGAGAAGAGACCACAAGCAGATTCAGGCTGGTGGAGCGGGTTGGCGATGGTGGGTCAAACGCCTCAAGCGCATCCGGTTGAAGAAGCTCCGTAGCGCCGAATATCGAGACCGGTCGCGGAAGGTGCTTGCGGCCAAAGGGTCGTCGATCACCAGGACGGGATCGCACGACCATCGCTTCTCGAGTGCCGTGGGACATTTGATCGACCGACGTATCCCTCTCCTCTTCATCTACGGTGCTGACCACGACTTTCGGCCCGACTTTGAGTCGGAACTCGAGAGCGGCCTGCGGTCTGCCATCGAGCGGGAAGGTTCGTCGGTGCAAGTCGACATCGTCCCCGACCGCCTAGATGCGCGAGGGCTTGCCAGCCTTGAAGCCCAGGCGCTGCTGGTGAATGAGGTCGTACCCTGGTTGCATAGGCTCCCTTCCTCACCTTCATAAGAGACCCATTCGGGTCTGTAATTCACCTAAGGACGAATCAGTGAACATAGAAGAGCAGGTCCGGCGGTTCATCATGGAGAACATGAAATCAGAGTTGCCGGCCGACCTCACCGCCGACTATCGCCTCATCGACAATGGGGTCCTCGACTCGATGGCGATGTTCGAGGTCATCGCCTTTATCGAGGAGAGCTACGGCATCCAGATCGACGACGAAGACCTGGAGGCTGACAACTTCGAAACGACCCGCGCAATCGCTGGACTGGTGTCGAGAAAGTCCTCCTAACCGGAGCCGACCTCAACTCTTGGGTCGATGATCAGTGATTCTCCGGGCCTTTAGGTCGAAGCGGGGGAGCGAACCGAACGGCACGGCATCGACTCGAGCGCGTATTCCGACGGCGTTACGGATAGCTTTGGAGACGTCCTCCGCCACTTCGGAGGCCTTGTCGCCCGACACTTCGACCCGAATCTCCATGTCATCGAGCTCATGATGCCGATGCACGTCGACCGCGAACTCTCCGATGTCGGGGAACGCCCGCACAATGTTCTCAATCGCCGACGGGAAGATGTTGACGCCGCGAATGATGATCACATCGTCGACCCGGCCGATGACGCCGCCCTCAAGCCGGGCGAACGTCCGTCCGCACTCACACGCTGAGGGATCCCATTTGACTCGGTCACCGCTGCGGTAGCGAACCACCGGCATTCCCTGGCGACCCAGGTTGGTGATGACGAGTTCACCTTCGGTCGCCGGTTGCAGTGTCACCGGATCGATGACCTCGGCGATGAACTCGCCCTCGTTGATGTGGATACCTGATTGGCTCTGGCACTCGAAGCCCCACGCCCCAACTTCGGTTGCCCCTACATGATCGAAGCAGCGGGCGCCCCACGCATTTTCGATCCTCTTACGGGTGGCCGGCAGGCTGGCGCCGGGCTCGCCGGCGTGAATCGTCACGTTGACGCTGGACCCTGGGAGGTCGATGCCCTCCTGGTCGGCGACCTCGGCTAGGTGCAGCGCGTATGTGGGTGTGCAAACCAGCACCGTTATGTCGTTGGCGATGATTGCCTTAAGCCGTTGGAACGAAGACATGCCGCCCCCGGGGATGGCAAGCGCACCGATGAGTTGAGCGCCCTCGTACCCGCTCCAGAATCCAATGAAGGGGCCAAAGGAGAAAGCGAAGAAGATCCGGTCGGCCGCGGTAACTCCTACCGACCTGTAGACCGAAGCCCAGCATCGTGCCCACCAATTCCAAGACTCGACGGTGTCCAGACACCGCAAAGGTTCGCCGGTGGTGCCGGAGGTCTGATGGGTGCGCACATATCGCTCTCGGGGAAATGTGAGGTTGGTTCCATCCGGTGGATGGTCAATCTGGTCAGCCGAGAGTTCCTTCTTCGTCGTGAACGGAAGCTTGTAGAAGTCGTCGAGGCTGCGGAGTTGGGCCGACTTGGTGATCCCGGCGGCGCCCAGCTTCTTCTTATAGAAGGTGTTGGAAACCAGCACCTGGTCGAGCATCAATTGGAACTTGCGGAGCTGAATCTGGCCCAGGGCTTCCCTGCCCAGAGTCTCCATCAGCGAGTCGAGCTGCCCGCTCTCCATCATCTACTCCTTGGTCTGTCTACCGGTCGGCCGCTACTCATGTGACGGATGACCTGGTTCGTCGGTCGGGAACTTCTCGCTGATGAGCATGATTGGCTTGCCGCCCTGGATGATCCGGTACGTTCGCACGATGAACTCATGACGGGAGCTGCCACCCGACCGCTCCTTCGAGTGATCGGATCTCTCCCGTCCGTACCACAGGATCTCCCTGCGATTCTCGGCCTTGGCACTGTTGAGGATGCGGCCCAGGCCGCCACCCTCGACGTCGAGGCCCAAGACGATGTCCGGAGGAAGGCGGTCCAGCGCGATCAGGGACGTCGCCTGGGCGTAGAGGCGATGGGTGTAGCGGCCTTCAAGCCTGACGTTACGGGCCAGCACGCTGGCGCCTGCTTCCAACTCCAGCCAGGGGTTCTCCTCCGTCAATGGTTGCACCGCCTGGCCGAGCCGGACCACCTCGATCGGTTCGAGCGTGTAGGCCTCCAGGAAAGTGGTGACGGTCCCATCGATCACAAGCAGCGCCCGGTGGAACGGGGACAGCGCTCGCATGTTGACGGGCTGCAGGTCCGACGGCCGGCCGAACTGGGCTACGAAAAGGTCGCTGGCCGGGTCGAATACCGGTGCGCGGTCACTGTCGGCCATGCCAACTTGATTTCGATCGGCTGCCGCCGGCTCAGACACGATCGCCTCGAAAAACGTCCAGGTCGCCGCGCAGGTAGGCATCCTTGAAATGCCGGTGGCGTCTTTTGCCGCTAGAGGTCTTGGTGAGGGTCCCGGACTCGACCAGCAGCACTTCGTCTATGGCGATCCCTAACCGCTCGAAGCTGGCATGCCTGATGGCCGCGACGATTGCTTCCGGGTCACCTTCGACAATC
Source organism: Acidimicrobiia bacterium (assembly GCA_031389635.1). Classification (GTDB taxonomy): domain Bacteria; phylum Actinomycetota; class Acidimicrobiia; order Spongiisociales; family ZC4RG35; genus DATEEG01. Next base: position 11,788 of record JANMST010000402.1, read on the forward strand.
TCGGCCACCACGACCACACGTTGTGTGCCGGTTTCCACGTCGTCGATACCGAAGGCCACGAAGGCTCCCTTGCGAAGGTCGGGCACAGTGAGCATGACCGCCTCGAAGTCACTCGGGTCCAGTTTGCGCCCTCGAACCGTGATGCGTTCTCGAAGCCGGCCTGTCCAGTAGAACTCGCGATCGCGTACATAGCCCATGTCGCCTGTCTTGAGCAGGTTGCCCTGAATCGCCTGGTCGGTTGCCTCGGAATCACCGAAAAAGCCCACCATCCGTGAACTGGTGTCCAGGGCAAGCTCCCCGACATGACCATCGGGGAGGGCATTCCCCTCCTCGTCGAGGATGTGGATGGTGATGCCGTCGTGGGGGGCTCCGCATCCGACGAAGGTAAGGGAAGGGTCGTCGCCGCTGGCGGGTTGTGCCACTTGCTGTTCGTGAAAGGCGTGGGCATCGACGCGCTCGGAGCGGAAAGCCTCGCCGAGCCGGGTGAAGGTGGCGCCACCCACATTTTCGGCGCACCCGAAGTTGGTCCTCAACGCGGCCCGGTCGAGGCCGTACGGCTCGAAACGTTCGGCGAACTTCTCCATCGTGTCCAGATGTATCTTCTCGGCCGCATTCCAGAACCCACGGACGTGATCGAGGCGGACGTTCTGCAATCGCCTCTCGTCGAATCGCTGAGCGGCGATGGCATATCCAAAGTTCGGAGACCAACTGGTGGTCGCCCCGGTGTCAGAGATCGCGTGCATCCAGATCGAGGGATCCTTGACGATGTCGAAAGGGCTGAGCAACACCAACGGGATTGCCCGGGTGAGACACATCAGAAAGTTGTTCATCAGGCCCATGTCGTGATAGAGCGGGGTCCAGTTCACGAAGAGGTCATCTCGACCAACATCCATTGCCGCGGCCATGCCGTCGAATGCGGCGATGACGCTTCGTTGTTTCCAAACGCAGATACGTGGAAAGCCAGTGGTGCCTGAGGTCAGCTGCATGGCAGCGACGTCGTCGGAATTCGGAAACACCATCATCGAGGGGTCCCCCGTCGATGATGGAAGGCCGTCCCGACCAACGAGGAAACGCACGTTTGGATGGCTGGCTTCGAGTTTCTCGACGTCTCCGCGCATCCGCTCGTTGCACAGGACCACCCGGGGAGCGAGCCGCGTGATGGTGCCTTCCAGGATCTCGGGAAGGCTCGAATTCAAGCCTTGGATCGATGGCGGGGCGAGGAGGAGGGGGATTCCGCCAAGCATCAGGACCCCGAGCAACGCATCGGCCGTCAGGCGATCGTTGGCCGCGACCAATACGCAGGTGTCACCCTTTCGCACCCCTGCCTCGGCCAGGAGGGTCGCTGATCCGGCTGCTCCGGTCATCAAGTCGTGGAACGTTGACCAGTCGGCCTTGCGAGACTTGTCGTAGAAAGCGAGAGCACGACGGTCACCGTCGTTTTCCAGGTGGTCCCACAGATGGGCCTGGAGCGAGGGTGATCGATCACCTCGAGATGTTGCCGGACCGGTCACCACGTATTACCTGCTCTCAGTTCTTCCGAAGGACGATCGGCAGTCAAACCCAACGACCACGAACGGCATGGTCCCCTTTTTCAACGGCTAACGGCGGCAACCCAGGCCACCCCAGAGCCCCACCACCTGCGTTCACACTAACCGTCACCTATTCGGTTGTTAAGGGCTGAAACCCAGGCGGACGACCCACTTTTTGAGTCATTGGATAAGGGGCTCTCTGGTCCTGACGGGGCGAAACTCAATGGACCTGCGACCGCACCTTCGCGACGCCGGTGAGATCCGACGTGCCGCACAGCTGCGCGAAGCGGCCCAGCCGGCGGGGGAAGGTGCTGCAGCCACCAGCCTCGGATCGGCGCCGACCCTCGTGGT
>JANMST010000430.1:0-4035 GCA_031389635.1 Acidimicrobiia bacterium
CGATGGCGGACGTGTGAAGGCCCGCCTTGTGCGTGAAGGCGGAACCGCCGACATAAGGGCGATGGGGATCGAGGGTGATGTTGACGATCTCGGCGATGTGATGCGAGATCGGAGCCAGCTGTCCCAGTTGGTGGCCGGAAAGGACCGGCCGATCCATCTTCAGAACAAGGTCAGGGAGGATGCTCGAGAGATCGGCATTTCCGGTGCGTTCTCCGTAGCCGTTGACGCAGCCCTGGATCTGGCGCACACCGGCCTCGACCGCAGCCAGCGAAGATGCCACCGCGCACCCAGCGTCGTTGTGGAAATGGACCCCGATCTCGGCGCCGGGGATGGCCGCTCCTACCTCGCCGATGACATTGACGATCTGGCGAGGAAGGTTGCCGCCGTTCGTGTCGCACAGGACGAGTCGCTCCGCTCCGGCGTCATGAGCAGCCCTTATAACGCGCAGCGCATAGGCCGGGTTGGTCCGGTATCCGTCGAAGAAGTGCTCGGCATCGAAGAACACCCGCCGATCGTGGCTCCGCAGGTATTCGATAGACTCGCCGACCATGCGGACTCCCTCATCGAGGTCGGTCCGCAGCGCCTCCAACACGTGGTAGTCCCACGACTTGCCGACGATGCAGATGATCTCCGTCTCCGACGCCAGAAGAGCTTCCAATTGCGGATCGGCCGAAGCACGACTGGCCGGCCGCCTGGTCGAGCCAAAGGACGCGAGGGCGGCATTGCGAAAGTCGATCTCCTTTCGGGCCCGGGCGAAGAACTCATCGTCTTTGGGCAATGCCCCGGGCCACCCGCCCTCTATGTAGTCCACGCCCAGTTCATCCAACAGCATGGCGATCTGCAGCTTGTCCCCCACGGTCAAGGAGATGCCCTCCTGCTGGGAGCCGTCTCTCAGGGTGGTGTCGTAGATCTCGAGGGACTTACTTGTTGGGGACTCCATCGGTGGGCCTTTTCTCTGATAGGGATGGGCAACAAAAAACCCTCCGCCGGGGCGAAGGGTCTCAGGCACACGCCGTTTTGTGGCGTGCGCCTAGTTGATAATGATGATGATGGTGAGGATCATCGCGCCGACAAGTATCGTCGCAGACCATCCGAGAGTCAATGTCGACAGGGGGTTTCGGGCAGCGGAGTCGGTGGTTCCCGCGAGTCAATGGCCCCGCGAAATCAATTCATTGCTTCTGACAGGCGCCACGTATAAGGTTCTAGTGAATCGGAAGGTCCTTCTTTGGGGAGTGGCGCGGCGGTATAAGGCGCCTCAGAGGACTTGGGCGCTGGTCCTTCCCCAATAGGAAGGCTCGCATAATGCGAACTGGTAGGGCTTCGCGCCACGAACGGCTCCTCACGCTATTCGAAAGAAATGTTCGGGCGTCCCAACAACGCGGGCTCTCGGCTCTGCGGATCGAGGACCGCAACCTCGATGGAGCCTGGCTGACAACTGGTGGCCGGCGCCTCGTGAACTTCGGTTCCTGCGCCTACATGGGACTCAACACCGACCCCAGGCTCAAGGCCGCCGCCAAGGATGCGATCGACCGTTTTGGGCCGGTATTCTCCTCGTCGACTGCCTACACGTCGATCGGCCTCTATACCGAGCTCGAAGAGCGACTGAAGCGAATCTTTCACGCCCATGTCATCGTGCCGCCGACGACAACGCTCGGGCACCTGGCTGCCCTCCCGGTCCTGATCGGGGAGGGCGATGCCGTCCTCGTCGATTCCCAGGCTCACTCCACGGTTCATCTGGCGACCCAGATCCTGATGGCTGAGGGCATTTCGGTGACGCCACTCGCCCACAACGACATGGATGTTCTGACGACTGCGGTGGAGGACGCCTGCAGCCGCTTCGACCAGGTCTGGTACATCGGCGACGGCATCTATTCGATGCTGGGCGACGTGGCGCCGGTGGCCAAGATCATGGACCTGGTCGATCGCCACGAGAACCTTCACGCCTACTTCGATGATGCCCACGGTTTCGGGTGGCGCGGGATCAATGGACGCGGCTGGGTCCTTGACGCGGTCCCCTGGCACCCTCGCCTGGTTGTCGCCGTCTCCCTGGCCAAGTCGTTCGGATCGGGGGGAGCGGCCCTGGCCTTTCCTGACGCAGCAATGGCCGAACGGGTGCAGATGTCGGGAGGGACCATGGTCTTCTCCGGTCCACTCCACCCTGCCCAGTTGGGAGCAGCGATTGCCTCGGCGGATATCCACCTGTCACCCGAATTGGAGGAGAGACAGGCGGTTCTAAACCATCAGATCAAATTGATGAAGGCTGGCCTGTTGGCGGCCGACCTTCCGGTGGTCAATACCGACGCCACCCCCCTCTGGTTCGTCAGGGCCGGCGGGTCGGAGCAGGCCCTCGAACTAGGTCGGCGCATGATGGATGACGGTTTTTACCTGAACTTCGCTGCATTTCCGGCTGTCCCGGTCGGCCAGGCCGGGTTGAGGTTGACCCACACCGTCTATCACACCGATCGGCAGATCGAGGCCATGATCGAATCCCTCGCCCGCAACTTCCATGCGATCGCTGGAAAGCCCGAGATTCTCTTCGATATCTCCGACCATGCCATGAAGAGGGCAGAGGCGTCCTGATCCTCTTCCAGCCCTGAATCTGCTTCTCTCGGCCTCGCGGCCGACCGATATACGACCATGCCCTCCGCGACCGCTGTTCTGGGCTCTGTCGGCACGATCGGCAAGAGGCGTCCCACCCGGCTTCGACACGTCGTCTTGGGCAGCGCCTTCGTCGTCGTCGTCATCGGCATCGCCGTCAGCATCATCGATCCTGAGGCAGCAGGGACGGTGGCGCCACTTGCCTTCCTGATTGGTCTCGCCGTGGCGGGGGCGGTAATCATCTTCGCCACGTCGATTTACGACGGTCGGGAGCGGCTGGCCTGGCGAATGATCGGAACCGGCATGATCATCGCGGCCCTGGGTGTCCTGACGGTCGCTCTGCTCAGTGAGCTCGCGCCACCGATCCCGACCTATGGACCCCCCGACCTGATCTTTGTCTTTGCCTATGCGATCGTGATCTCGGGTTTCGCCATCATGCCGCAAGTTGGCTCGGTACTCGGCAACAGAGTCCGGGTGATGCTCGATGGTTTCATCGGAGCCATTTCGATGGCCACCTTGATCTGGGTGGTGTTCTACCCGGCCCTTGAATCGCATCTTCAGTCGGCTACTGCCTGGGAGCGATTCGCAGGGGTTGCCTATCCGTTGCTCGACGTCTCGATGGTTGTTGTGGCGATGATCGTCACGATCCGACGGTCCAATTTTCGCTTCGACCCGCGGATTGTTCTGTTCGGCGTCGGCATGGTCGCCCACGCGTTCGCAGATTTGAGCCTCCTAACAAGTGGGATAGGCGAAAACTTCGCCGATGCCGAGCCCAACTTCGCAATGTTCCTCGTGGCGGTATTCATCTATCTGACCGTGGCGTCGATCATCAGGCACAAGCCCAAGCCTCGGGAGTACGCCGATCGTCGACAATCGCTGTGGGCCATGCTGGCTCCATACGGAGTCACAGTTTTGGCGATAGGCATAATCGCCCGGCGTATGGCGGAGTCGGGGATCTCGGACTCTATCGCCGTGCTGCTCTGGATCGGCCTCCTGTTGGTGGGACTGGTGGTGGTTCGGCAAGCTGTCGCCCTGCGCGAGTACCGGAGACTGGTCCAATTGCAGCGATCGGCTCTCGTGTCGTCGGTCTCGCACGAACTGCGTACACCGCTGACAGCCCTGGTCGGATTCCTCGATGTCCTCAAGGACCCTCGGGTGTTCCTCGACTCGAAGGAGAGGACGGAGCTAACCGAGGTCGTGCACCAGCAGGCGGTCTACATGTCGCGCATCGTGGCGGATCTCTTGCTGCTGGCTCGGAGCTCGAGCGGATTGCAGCTGCGCGAGACCGATGTGCAACATGGGTTTGGGAAAAACCGTTCAAGCCCTTGGTATCTTGTTGGATCGTGCGAACAAAGGAGCAGCGCTGATCATTGCTCCTACGAGCGTTGGCGTTAATTGGCAACGAGAAACGGAAAAGTTTGCACCGTCGCTCAAGGC
>JANMST010000433.1:0-9809 GCA_031389635.1 Acidimicrobiia bacterium
CCGAAGAACGTGGACAGCGACGCTCACGCGCCAAAGAAGACCGACAGGACCGAGAGACTGGCACCTTCTTTCGCTGTTCTTCCATGCTCGGCCCAATGGACCAGAAGGCCAAACCAGACCTAATACCTGTTCTGGCGCGGAGGAACGACACCAGGGGAGCAAGCCTCCGCGCCAGAATTGACTTAGGTCAGCCTTGTGCGGCGAGGGCCAGAAGCTCTGCGGCCGCTTCACGGCCTCGTTCCGAATCTGGCAGGCCCGCCAGCATCCGGGAAAGTTCGGCGGTCCGCTCGCTTTCGTCGACCAAGCGGACCGTGGCTGTCGCACCCTCACGTTCGATCACATAATGAGTCTCGGCAAACGCTGCCACCTGAGGCAGGTGGGTTACACACAAAACCTGGCGCTCCTTGGAAAGCGCGGCAAGTTTTCGGCCCATCGCCAGAGCGGTGGCACCGCCGATTCCCGAGTCGATCTCGTCGAACACGAGCACCGATGCTCCGGCCCCTTGAGTGCCGGCCAGGCGAAGCGATAGCACCAACCGCGACAACTCACCTCCACTGGCGACCTTGCCAACCTCGCCGGGGGCGAGCCTGGAGTCGGACGCAAACATGAGACGAACATCGTCTCGACCCCACGGACCGAGCTCGGCCTCGCCCAGTTCGACACTGATCAACGGATCGGTGAAACCCAACTCCACGAGATGCTTCACCGCCGATTTCGTCAGCCTCGACCCGGCCTTCTTCCGGGCGGCAGTCAGGAGCCGGGCCGTCTCCTCGAGTTCGGTTGCTTGCGCGGCGAGGTCGGAGTCGATGGTCGCCGCCCGATCGAGGAACCCGGCTAACTCACCCGCCCGCTCGGCCGCCGACTTCCCGAAGGCGAGGACCTCCTCCAGATCGGAGCCGTACTTGCGCCGGAGATCGCCGAGAAGGGTGAGGCGGGCCTCAACCAAGGCTTGCTGGTCGGGGTCGTCGGCGATCTGCTCGGAAGCCAGGCGGAGTTGACGACTGACTTCCGACAAAGACTCCGAGGCCATCTCGGCCGCCTCGACCAGCTCGCCGAGCTCGGGATCGAGGCGAACGGCGCGACGGACCTCTCCGACAGCACCTCCGAGGGCGTCGATTCCTGACTCGACTCCGGCCCGGGCTTCACTCAAGTGCAGCGTTAGGGCCTCGGCATTGCGCAGCCTGTTGGCCTGGGCCTCCAACTCCTGATCGTCGCCCGGCACGAAGCCCGCCTTTGCGATCTCCTCGGCCTGGAATCGCACCAGATCGAGCTCGCGGGCCAACGCCCGCTGGTCCCCTCCGAGCCGGTCGCGGTCGGCCAGGAGCCGCTCCCACTTGCCACGGGTTTCCCGGTAGCGGTCGAGCAGGGCACGACCGGAAACCTCGAGGTTGGCGTCGACCATCGCCCGCACTTCGGCGGATCTGGTCAGGGAAAGTTGATCGTGTTGGCCGATGATCTCGATCCCGTCCAGCTCGGTGGCAAGGATCTTGGTCGAGGCGATGGCGCCGTCCAGGTAGGCACGGCTCCGTCCGCCCCTCTGCAGTCGGCGGGCCGCAACCACCTCCATCTCACCTTCGATGAACCTGCCTTCGACCGAAGCTTCCTCGCCGAAAGGTCCCACGAGGTCGGGCCTGCCTTCGGCACCGAGCAGGAGTCGCAACGCGCCTAGGAGAAGCGTCTTGCCGGTGCCCGTCTCGCCGGTGATGACGGTCAACCCTGCAGTAGGGCAGATCGTCGCCTCTTTGATCACGCCGAGATTGCGGACCGCCAGTTCGTCGAGCATCAGCTCAATCGAAACTTGCGCTTCACCGTGGCTGGAAAGCTCGACGGGTTGAGAGTGAGGAAACGGACAGAACGGTTGTCACAAAAGACGTCGGCATAGCCGCCCTCACTCAACGACCCGGACTCGACACCGTCGATCGAGACCCTCACCGGGCGATCGGCGGTGACACTGATCCGGACCCGGGCCGTCGTCGGCAGAACCAGGGTCCGATTGAAAAGGGAATGGGGAGCAACCGGAGTGAGCATCAGCGCCTCTACCTCGGGGTCGACCAGAGGTCCCCCCGCCGAGAAGTTGTAAGCAGTTGACCCGGTCGAAGTTGCGACGACCAGGCCATCGGCCCGGTAGATCAAGAAGGGTTCCCCGTCGATAGACACCTCCAGTGAGACGAGGCGCTGGCTCTCGATCTTCTCGACGACGACATCATTGACACCCACCGCCTGCGTCCCGTCATCGAGATCGGCCCGGATAGTCATCCGGCGGCGTTCGATCAATTGGCCCGCTCCAAGGGCGTCGAGAACGACACCAAGGTCCTCGGGTTCGGCGTCGGCGAGGAACCCGATGGTGCCGAGGTTGAAAGCCAGGACCGGCACGTCGAGGGACAGGGCTCTTTGCACCGCCGCAAGCACTGTTCCGTCCCCTCCCGAGGCGACGACAACCTCGGGGTCCCCGGCTTCGACACCTCGTCCGAGTACATGGGCAGTGGCTTCATCGCCGACGACGGTATGACCGCGGGCCTCGGCGGCTTCGACCAGCCGACGGGCGAACTCGGCTGGCTCCGGCCGGCTGGCATGGATGACGATTCCGAGCTTCATGTCCTTAAGGCTTCCTGGCCCACAACAGGTACTCCTGGTTTCCGTGTTCGCCGGTTACGGGCGACTCCGTCACCTCTACGGTATCGAGACCGGCGGCCCCAAAACAGAGCCTGACCTTGTCGACCGCCGTCTGACGAAGGTCGGGGTCCCTGACCACCCCCCGTCCCACCAGAGCCTTTCCGACCTCGAACTGGGGCTTGACGAGGGCAATCACGTCTGCCGCCGGCTTCGCCAGGGCAGCCAGGGCCGGCGCAACGGCGCAGAGGGAGACGAAGGAAAGGTCGGCCACGACGAGATCGAACTGACCGCCGAGACTTGCTGCTGTAGTCCGGCCAATGTCAAGCCCCTCAAAGACCGTGACACGCCCGTCGCTGCGGAGTTCCGGTCGCAGTTGATCTCGACCGACATCCACCGCGACGACCTGCCCTGCCCCCCTCTGCAAGAGGCAGTCGGTGAACCCACCGGTGGAGGCACCGGCATCGACGACTCTCTTGCCATCGACATCGACCCCGAACCGGTCGAGCGCGAACGCCAGTTTTTCTCCCGCCCGACTGGCGAATCTTTCTGCAGTCGCCAACTCGATCGACGTGTCGGCCGTCACTGAGCTGGCGGCCTTGGGCCGCTCGACTCCGCCGACGGCCACCTTCCCCGCCTCGATGAGGTGCTGGGCCTCGGACCTGCTTCGGACCAGGCCCCTCCTCACCATCTCCTGATCGAGGCGGAGCCGGCTCTGAGTCGTCAGGCTTCAGGCCCTTCTTCGAGCGCATCAAATGCTTTGGCGAGCTCATCGGCAAGCCGCGAGGCGGCCTCGGCGGCCGCGGCCGGATCGAGGGTCGCCAGTTCTTCCAGTTGATGGCTCAGAAGTTCAAGGTCGGTCGTAGCATCCATGCTGCCATTATCGCCTTTCACACCGAAGGACCTGCGTCTTGCTTCCGATTCGTGACCTGAACCCAAGCGAGAGAACCCCGTTCGTCACCTTGATCATCATCGTCGTTTGCGTGGTGACGTACTTCTTCGTCCAAACCGGAGATGAGCACATTTACCAGGCGGCGGCGATCCCATGCGAGGTCACAACCGGAGAGCCGCTTTCGGCGGCGGAGATCTTCCAGGATGCCCCCTGTTCCGAAGGCGACAATCCAGCTTTCCCGGACAAGAACATCTGGTTCTCCATCCTTGCCTCGATCTTCTTTCACGGCAGCGTCGGCCACCTTCTTTCCAACCTGTGGGTGCTGTTCATATTTGGGAACAACATCGAGGATGCCTTCGGCCACCTGCCCTATCTGGCCTTCTATCTCCTGGCTGGTCTGTTCGCCTCGGGCGCCCACATCCTCCTGCAACCCGAGTCGACTCTCCCCGTAGTCGGAGCCTCGGGGGCCATTGCCGGGGTGATGGGGGCTTACGCGGTCCTTTTCCCGCGGGCCCGCGTCACGTCGATCATCCCGCCGTTCTTCTTCTGGCCCTTCGCCCTGCCGGCCATGTTGTTCCTCGGGATCTGGTTCTTGTCCCAGTTCCTCCTGGTCGGGGCAGGCACCAATATCGCCTGGGAAGCCCACGTGGCGGGCTTCGTGTTCGGACTGGTGGTAGCGCTGATGGCTCGTAGAAGTCTGCGGACTCACAGCACGGCGGTCGACACCCGGGTCCCGATCGGTCGGATGCCCCGCTAGCCGAGGAGGATGCGGGCCACCCCGGCCAGGTCGTTAGCGACGAGGTCCGGAGCGACGTCGAGGCTCTGTCCCACCGACACACCCGTCAACACCAGTGCCGAACGCCACCCTGGTTCAGCCGATGCCAGGGCCAGGTCGGTCTCCGGGCGATCGCCGACCACCCAGACGGGACCCGGTCCGAGGTTCTTGTGGATGAGCCTTCGCATCGGCGGAAATGGCTTGCCCGCAACCTCGGCCGTCACTCCGGTGGCTCGTTCAACCGCGGCCACGATCGCTCCCGCCCCCGGCCACAAGCCATCCTCGGCCGGAAAGGTCGGATCGTCGTTGGTAGCGATGAGGCGGGCGCCATCCATCACCGCCGATGACGCCTCGCGCAGCCAGTCGTAGGTGAGCCCTGTCGCCAGACCTACAACCACCGCCCTTGCCTCCGACCCAATCTCGGTGATCGGAATCTCCTCCTTCTGAAGAGCAGCTCTCACTCCGACTCCGCCGAGTACGAAGGTGGGCGGCCGGGATTCGGCCAGAAGGCCGGCGGCCGCGGCGGCCGATGTGATCACCTGTTCGGTCCGGCCCTCGTAGCCCGATATGGAACGAATCCGCTCGGCGACCTCCTCGGGGGTGCGGGCCGAGTTGTTGGTGCAGAAGATGATTCTCCACCCTGCGGCCTCCAACGCGGCCAGGGCCGTAGCGCTCCCGGGGACCGGATCCATCCCCCGATAGACAACGCCATCGAGATCGCAGATGAGGTTCCCACTCATGGAGGCCCGCTCGGGCGGGTCACGATGCGCTCAGTTCTCCGAAATGCGCCACGACTCTTTCGATCAGGTCCGTGGTGCGCTCTACCGACCGGACCGAGACTCTCTCGTCGTGACCGTGGAAAAGAGATAGGAACTCCGAGAAGCTGACTCGTTCATCGAAGAGCCCGACCCCGTAGGCCGAGGCACCCCGGGCCCGGAAGAAGCGGGCATCGGTTGCACCGGGCATCAAGATCGGCACAGCCCTTCGGACCGAGGTCTCTTCCCACAAAGACTCCTCGATCGCCTGCCAGAGAGGGTCAGAGGCACTGGACATGCTCGCTTCGAAGTCCGACAGCGGGATTATCTCGATCCCGTCGCTATCACGACCCATGGCCTTGCGGAGGTGCGAGTCTACGAAAGCGCGGTCCATCCCCGGGAGAGCTCGAAGATCGACCTCTGCCTCGGCTTCGTCGGGAATCATGTTCGCTTTCATGCCAGCCCGGAGGGTGTTGGGACTGACCGTGAGATGGGTGGCCGAATGAAAGTATCGGGCGAGTCGCGGATCAGAGACCGCCACCTCATCGATGGCGGCGTCCACCTGATCGGGGTCGGTCAAGCGTTCACCGAGGTTGCCAGCTAGCTCGAGCGCAGCTACGAAGCGCCGCCACTGGTCGGTGATGGACACCGGGGAGGGGGTGGCGAACAACCCCCCAAGGGCGGCGACCATCGGTTCGAGGGCGTTGTCCGCCTGATAAGGCCCGGAACCGTGGCCCGGTGTACCGGTCGAGCGCAGCTTCGACCAAAACGGCCCTTTCTCCCCCGCCACCACAGGGTGAAGAGGGCCGGAAGGGGTGAGGATGGCGGGATAGGCCACCTCGGTCAGGACGTAACCCGCCTCGACCAGGTCGTAGCGCTCATCGACCAGATACCTGGCTCCGAGTCCTCCGGCCGCTTCTTCGTCGGCGACCGCGGCAAAGATGAGATCGCCCGGCAGTTGAGACTTCTCACCGGTCAGGAATTTCTTGAACACCACCGCCATCGCGGCGGTCACGTTGAGCATGTCGACCGCCCCCCGGCCCCAAACGAAGCCATCAGATATCTCGGCGGCGAACGGGTCGACTGACCATCCGGACAGGTTGACCGGCACGACATCCAGATGGGGAAGCAGGAGCAGAGTCGCCGCCCCGGGGTCGGCGCCCGGAACCCGGTAGACGACGGATTGCCTTCCGGGCGAAGGTTCCACCACCGTTCCCGTTTGGCCGAAGTAATCCGCCAGCGTTCCCACCGACCGGTATTCGTGTCCGCTCTCGCGAGTTCCATCGTTGACACACCGATTCCGAATCAGTTCCTGCAGGAGGGGTACGACGGCAGAGTTGTCGGTCGTCATCGAGGACCTGACTGATTCGGGTCTTTACTCACCACGCACCACTCACCACTCTTTTTTCAGAGCGTCCAGGAGGTCGAACATCGTCGGTGTCAGCGGCCAGCGGGTTGCCTCCTCCAATGTCACCCATGCAATCGCGGCGGCGTCGTCGCCTGCCAGAAGGTCGCCGCCCTCTACCTCGCACAGAAAGTCCACGAGGCAATAGTGCCAGGCAGGCGGATCCCCCGGTCCGATGCTGTCACCGGTCCAGACGACCCGGCCGGGGCGTATGTGGAGGCCGGTCTCTTCCAACACCTCTCTCTGCACAGCGCGGGTCATCGTCTCGCCCAGGTGCACTTTCCCGCCAGGGACCGCCCACAGTCCTTCACCGGGAGGCCGGCCGCGCTGGATCAGGAGAATCTTTCCGTCCTCCATCACGACCCCACCTACTCCGCAGATCGGGCCGTCACTCATCGGCGTGGTGCATAACGATCAGCCGGGCGGCGAAGCCACCCGCTTCGAAAAAGTTCTTGGCGAGACGATGACCGGGGAGAACGTAAGCATCGAACAGACGAATCCCCAGCGTCCGATGATCGCCCAAAGCCTGGTCCCTCATGGTCTCACCAACCCCGATTTCCCGGGCTTCGTGGTCGACAAAAACCAGGTGGATCGCCCCGACCCGAGCACCTCCCGCCTGTGGGAGCAACTCTTCTATCCGGATCAGGAGAAGGCCGACCGGGACCGAGTCGATGGTCCCGAGGTAGATCGAAGTCTGGGGATCCTCCAGCGCCCGGGCTATCGAGTCCTCGACCGGTTCGGCCTGACCGTCGGCCAGGGGCCACATCGGGTGGAGGGCGACCATCTCCTTTTCGAGCGAGCGGTAGAGGTCGACCACGACGGGAAGATCGTCTGCCGAGGCTCGCCGAGAACCAACTTCCATCAGGTGCGGAAGGGTAACCAGGCGGTCCGGCGACGAATCCCCCACACTGTGACGAGGCGCATCGCCTCGAAGACGATGTCTGAGCCCATCTTGGAATAGCCCCGGGCGCGGTCCCTGAACACGATCGGCACCTCGTCGACTTTGAGGCCCTGGTCGACCGCTTGCATGGCCATCTCCACCTGGAACCCGTAGCCGGAGGCCTCCGCCTTTTCGAAAGGGAGACTCGACAGGCCGGGGGCCGTCCAGGCCCGGAATCCACCGGTTGCATCACGAATCGGAATCCCGAGCATCATCCGGGCGTAGATGTTTCCGCCCTTGGAGAGGAACCGCCGATGCCAGGGCCAGTCGGGAGTGCCCCCTCCGGGAACATACCGCGAACCCAACCCGAGGTCGGCTCCGGCCTCGACCGCCGCCACCAACCGGGGAATGTCGCTCGGGTTGTGAGAGAAATCGCAGTCCATCTGGACCACAATTTCGGCCCCGCCATCAAGCGCCTGACGAAAGCCCTGGCCGTAGGCGGGTCCCAGTCCCTGCTTGGACGGGCGGTGGATGATCTCGAAACCAGGAGTCCCCTCCGCTAGTTCGTCGGCGAGGTCGCCGGTCCCGTCCGGAGAATTGTCGTCTACGACTATCAGCCGGTAACCGTGGAGGAGGACGGCAGCGGCCATATGGGGCAGGTTCTCACGCTCGTTGTACGTTGGGACAACGACCGTGACCTGCTCAGGACGCACAATCGCGACAGATCATCTTCTTGCGATTGGCTAGTTGGGCGGTTCGCTTGACGAGGAAGCACGACCGGCAAACGAATTCACCGTCACGAACTGCGTGGGCATCGAGATCCATTGTGAGTTCCTCACGGCGAATCGCGCGGAGTTCCGCGACTTCGTCGACCAGAATCGACTCGGAGACCTCGTCTTCAAGCAGTTCCAGTTCCTCGGCTTCGAGTTCGTCGAGGGCCTCATCAGCCTCAGCCTCGTCGGCGAACTCGTCGTCCTCCTCGTCGACAACCGTGACTTCTGCTTCGACCTCGATCTCGACCACTTCGAGCTCGACTTCCTCGTCGTCTAATTCAACATCGTCGTCTTCGATCTCGGCCTCATCGGCATCCGCTGCTTCGAAGTCGGCCTCGACCTCCTCGACAGCGACAATTTTCTTTTTTGCCATTTCTTGGTACAACCCCCTGAGAGCGGCGGGAGTATAAGCCCGTCCGACGTCTGTTCTCTACAGATCCGGGCCTGTTAGATCTTCAGGTCCAGCGCGCCGGGGACAACAGAAACTGAAACGGGGGTATTCCCGACCGGGTCGCCATCGGCTTCGATCGGCCAAATCGGGGTGGTGACTAGTTCGAAACTCTCAGTCGCGTACCGTCTCACGGCGCCGTCGGTGAGGTGCACCCCCTTGATGATCTTGGGCACCAGCCGGAAGGCGTATGCCTTGTTGCAATCGATCAATTGCAGGTCGAGGCGCCCGTCGTTGAGGCTTGAGCGGGGCGCCACGTTCCAGCCACCGGCGAAAAACTGCCCGTTGGCGAATATCGCGGCCAGACCTTTCCCTTCGTGGGCCCGGGACACCATCTGGATAGCAAGGTGGGCGGACGGAAATCCGGGAAGCCGGCGGATGAACGCCAATGGATAGCGACCTTTGCCCCAGGACCGCGACATAGTGTCGGCGGTGAAGGCGGCGGCGGCACCCACGCCGGCCTGGGCGACGTTGACGAAGTAACGAACCCCCCACTCTCCTTCGAGTCGGCCGACGTCAATCGGATAGACCGAATCTCCAAGGAGGTGGCGGGCGGCCTCCTCGAGGTTGTGGGGAAGGCCGAAGGTGCGGAGGAGGTCGCCACCGGTCCCACCGGGTAGTACCGCGAGAACAGGACGGCGAGACCACTCTGTCTTGAGGATCTCGTTGGCAGCGAGGCTTGTTGTCCCGTCTCCCCCCACCACCGCCAGCCGCCACCGCCCTTTCGAGGCGGCCAATCTGATCGCCTCTCCCATTTCACTGGCTGATTCCGGAATCTCCAGGTCGTACTCGACGCCCGCATCGGAGAGTGCCCGGGTCACCCGCTCCGGGTCGACTGCCTTTCGCCCGGCGTTGAGATTGACAAGAACCAGCCAGGGATCGGGCATGTCCGGGAGGGTAGAGAGGAGGGTGGCGCGTGGTGCGTTCTGAGCAATCAAGAATCAGCGAGAGAGCGCCAAGGCTCTTGATCGGGTCTGGTCACCGAAATTTGGCGCGGCCTGGTCGCCTTTCGTTGATCTTCGGAAGGGATCCAACGCGCCACGCACACGCAAGCCGCACCACGCTCTGTTACCGAATTCCCATCGCTGCCACAACTCCGCGGTCGACCGCCGACAGAGCGGCCCGGGCTTCGCCTGCCAGCTCTGGCGACACATCTCTCAACTGCTTCAACAGGTCCACCAGTTGGCGAGAAACCCTCACGAAGTCCCCCGGCTGGAGCCGCAGGGAAGGCAAGTCGTCGAGTTCTCCACCTTCGGCCCACTCGTAGGCCA
>JANMST010000437.1:0-12225 GCA_031389635.1 Acidimicrobiia bacterium
CGCCGTCCATCCCGATCATCAAGGAGCCGGTTTGGGCAAGGCACTCATCAATCATCTCGTGGCGGTGTCCCAAGGGCACAGGAAGATCATCCTGTACGCCAACCCGGGTAAGGAGGGTTTCTACGTCAAGCTCGGCTTTCACAAGATGAACACGGCCATGGCTATCTGGCGTGACCATGCGCGTGCCGTCGAATCGGGGCTGATAAGTGAGCCGGAAGTCAAATGACTAGGGCGATGCCCATTCCGAGCAGCCACACGGACCAGAGAACATAAAGGACCGGGATGGCTGCCCCGGCGAGACCCCATCCCTGCTCTTCGTTGGGACCGAGAAACTCAGGCGAGCCGACAACGAGACCGACGCCGATCACGATCGCCGGCCATCCCAGCCACATCGGTAACACCGTTCCCTGAACGACGGCGACCCCAACCAGGATTGACCAGATGCCGGTGAAAAGGTAGCCGAGTTGCTCGCCGATACCCGCCCCGAGGTATTGGTGCAACGCATTGAAGACCGCCGAGTAGGCCTCTCGCTGCTCAGGCGGCACAGTCGGAGCGGCATGCGCGCGGGCGAGCGCTGGCACCAGATAGACCCATCGAAGGAGCCCAAGCATCTGCACGAGACCGGCGAGGACGCCGAAGGTCGTCGCCAAAGGAACGATGCCCTCGAGCCCGAGCACTTGTCCGAGCAGCACCGCCCCGGCGGTGAGCAAGAAGCCTGACAACATGAATGCCCACCAGAGAAGGATCAGCGACGAGCCACCCGCGCGAAAGCGTTCGAGAATCTCGGCCGGGGGCCTGCGGAGGATGTTGGGGTAGTCAAACCGTTTGCCGAGGAGAGCGAAGGTGGTGTTGAACCAAACTGGAGCGACGATCAGCAGGATGCCTGCGGCCACCTCGATGGTCACGCGGAAGTGCGGTCGCACAAACCCGAGGGTCCGAGAACCCAGAGAACAACGCCCAGGAGCACCGTCGCCGTCGTTGCACCGGACAGCCCGGGCATGGCCCACGGGTCGTCAGGGTCCACACCGATCGCAGTGGTCACGGTCCAGCCCATTGACCAGGCAGCTGCGGTCGCCAGAACCCACAGGGGGCTGCCGGCGACGAGCTCTTGGAGCAGCCACCACTGGGAGAGCCCGATGCCGAGTCCGCTCACCGCACCGAGGACTGCGAGGTCAGCGACCGAATCGCCGTAGTCGAAGACCGCGAAGGCTACGCCGAGGCCAATCGCGAGACCCACGGCGGTTGCTGCGATCCATCGAACGTCGGCACCGATATGTCGAAGGGCAAGCCATTGAGCCGCTCCGATCACCGCCCCGGCGATGGCTCCGGCCAGTGCCGCCGCCACTACTGCGTCGACGGGGCCAGGGACAGCCCTGGCCGCGATTCCGGCCAACGGGAAGGAGACCAGCGTGGCGGTCCACACCTGTAGGTCTTTCCGGTAAGCGAACGACGTTCGACCACTCCCGGCAGCGTGGGCCCGCCGTTGCCCTGGAGGCTTCATTCGTTCAATGCAGGCAGCTGCTCCTACTGTGAATCGCATGAGGCGCCTCACTAGGGCGGAGGTGCGGCGAGCCTCCATCGCAGCCCAGGGCCTCGCCGCGCCCCGACCAACCGGCACGCCGAACGTCGGACATTTGCGGCGTGCGGTGCGCACCATGGGCATCCTTCAGATCGACTCTGTCAACGTCGTGGAGCGGGCTCATCAACTCACCCTGTTCTCCCGACTCGGCCCGTTCAACTCTGACCTTCTGTGGCGGGCACTGGAGGAACGCCACCTCTTCGAGTACTGGGCCCGGATGGCATCGTTCAGCCCGATCGAGGATTTTCCGCTCTTCCGGCACCGCATGGAATGGCATGCCAAGAGAACCGGGGACTGGACCAAGGCATTGAATGCCAGAGCCCCGGGGTATGTCGAGTCCGTGTACACCCAGGTTGCCGAGCGGGGGCCTTCGACGGTCGCCGACCTCGACCAACCGGGGGAGCGGGCCGGGCCTGGTGGGGCTGGGCCGACGGAAAGATAGCCCTCGAGCGTCTCTTCGCTTCGGGCCGGGTATCGGTCGCCTTTCGCCGCAACTTCACCCGGTACTACGACCTCGTTGAACGAGTCATTCCCAAGGAACTACTCGTTGTCTCGATGGCCCCGGACGAAGCCCGAGAGCGTCTGATTCTTCAGGCCGCCCAGGCTCTGGGCATCGCCACGGCCCGGGATCTCTTCGACTACTACTGGATTCGAGTCGCTGAAGGCAGACCGGCGCTCTCAAGTCTCGTCGCGGAAGGATCTCTGGTAGAGGTCGAAGTCGAGGGTTGGTCCAAGCCGGCTTACCTCTACGCCGGTTCGGCAATCCCGCGCTCGATCAACGCTCGCGCCTTGATCAATCCGTTTGATCCATTGATGGGGAACCGGGAGCGCATCGAGCGATTGCATGACTTCTATTACCGCGTGGAGATATACGTTCCCGAGCCGAAGCGCATTCACGGTTACTACGTGTTCCCGTTTTTGCTCGACGACGATCTCGTCGCACGGGTTGATCTCAAAGCCGATCGCAAGGCCGGCGTTCTGCGAGTTCTCGCGGCGTTTGGAGAGGATGGGGTCGAACCGATCCGCGTTGCCCGCGAACTGGCTGTCGAGTTAGGGGAGATGGCGCGCTGGCTCGGACCCAAAGAGATCGCTGTCAGCCCCAAGGGTGACCTTGCGCCACAACTTCGCAAAGCGGTCTGAGCCAGGCAACCCACTATGCGGCGAAGGTACCCGGTCGGGGCTGCATCGCCGGGTTTGCGTACCCAGGCTCCCAAGGAAACCGACCCTCCTTATCGTCGTAGCTGAGTTGCAGCGCTGGAACTGAGTACACCGCAGGCCTCTGGTAGTAGGCATTGGCGCCGAGCAGAATCTCGCCGGGATTTGGAAGGACCTCGGGGATGATCCGGTGTGGCCAGTCCTCGAATGTGATGAGCTGGCCGGGGAGCAGAGCCGCGCCACTGCGGATTCGATCCCCCAGATCGTTGAGAACCCTTGCGGATGTTTCCATGCCAGCCCCGACGATGAGTAGCTCCGGGTGGGCCAGTCCAAACAGCCCGATCGTATACGCGAAAGGTGCCTGTGCGGTTGGGGCGCATTTGCACCCGGGCTTGCTGCAGGATTCACCACCCACGTATTGGATGGCCCATCCGTGTCGGCGAATCATGTGGACGAGTTCGGCGTCCTCCTGATCGATCCAGGCTTGTGTCTTGGCGTCCATGGTTGCCCCTTCTGCGATGGTCTGGCTTGCTTCGAAAGTATCGAATAGCGCTGACAGGTATCTTCGGATGTGGTCTCGGGAACCGATCTCGATCGGTTCCCAAACCTGTGCTCTCGGCACACCTCTCAGGGTGGGAGGCCGCTGGTGGTGTAGGTGTGGCCGAGTCGGCTGGTCCAGAGGTAGTCGCCGTTGGGGAGCACCTGGTAGGTCCAGCCGCAGCGGTGTTTGGTGTTGTGGTTGTGACGGCAGAGGGGGGCCAGGTTCCCGGTTTTGGTAGGTCCACCTTGGGCCCATGGCCGGCGGTGGTCGAGGTCACAGTCGACTGCCGGCATCCGGCATCCCGGGAAGACACAGTTGCGGTTACGAGCTTCGACGTGGCGTCGTTGCCGGGATGTGGGCCGCCTGCGGGTGATGCCGTTGTCGACGACCAGACCGGTGTCGGGGTGGGTCAGAGTCCACCGCCATTCGGCCTGCGGCTGGTTTTCTGCGACTTGGCGGGCGATGTCGGCGATGATGGGTCCATATCCGGCCAGTTCTCCCGGATCCTCGGACAGTCGGGCCAGGGTGGTGAGATCGACCTGGATGTCGACGGTTCCCCGCCTACCACCTCGAGCCAAATGCTTTCCGTCTAAGAGGTCTAGGAAGACGTCGGCCCGGATCTGGTCCAAAGTCCGGGTCTCATCTGCGGTTTTGAGTCCTCGGGCCAGGTCGGTGATCCGTCGCATCGCCGCCGCCACCCGATCAGGAGGCAGATCCAAACCGAACAGGTCAGCGGTCCCATCGACCGACGGGTCCGCCAAAATCCGCCGCCGGTCGACCGCTTCCCCATAGCGGGTATGGGCGTCGTCGGGATCGGCTTGGACACAGACCCGGCGGAGCAGAGCAGCCAACTGGCCGGTCGTCAACCGGCCCGCGGCCTCGAGGATCCGCCCGACAACTTCCCGGGCCGCTTCTTCTGACAGGTGAGAGGTCCCGGAGACGATGACGCGGGCCCGACGGAGATCGATCCGACCCGCTGCCAAAGCCTCCCACACCACAGGCAGACGTTCCTTCAAATCTATGGCCAACGCCAGGTCGGAGTCGGCCGCCCGGCGGGTCAAACGTAACGCCGCCCCAATCTCAGCCGCCGCCGCATCATGAGCGATCTCCGGATCAGCCTCGATCTGATTCATCAGATCGGAAATAGACGCCATATCCCCGAGCACTTGAGCTTGGAAAAAAGAGGCCATCCGTTGGCGAGCCTTCAACACCACGATCCGGTCGTAACCAGACAGACTCTGGCCCTGAACGGCGGTCAGCATGGCGGCCAGAAGCAGACCAGGTTCCAACCTGTCCATCCCCGCCGGCAACGCTCCCACCCCACACCCCAATCATCGAACGTATGTTCGCACTATGACAGACCGGTAAGACAAAAAACACCCCCGTGACCCGGGTCGGGTGAAGTTTCTCAATTGCGGCGAATCGGTTCCGATTGGGGTTCTGATTCGAGGTGTCAAGACTGTCCACGCCGCCGATCGCGACTCCCCGGGAGCCGAGCTAGGCAACGACCTGGCCGGACGCATGATCGGCCGCAGTCGCCGAGGTCGCTCAACTGACGGCACTGCCAGACTCGTCGCGGTGTGCCCGACGACAGCCTCGGTCAGTTCTTCGTGGGATTCAAGGTGATTGAGAACCGTCCTGGGAGCTCGTTCGATAGACCGTGCAGGAGTCCTCTGAGTCTCCTAGCCGAGTTGGCGGTAGGTAGTAGGTGGTGCCGCAGAGTCCGCCCTCCGGCATCAGGGCGTAACCGGGGATCTCGCCCACCCGCACCCAGCCCAGGCGCTCATACAGGCGTGCGGCGTCTCCGTCGGTGACGGCATCCAGCACCAACAGGGTCTTGCCGAGTTCACGGGCGGCCGCCTCCGCGGCCTGCATAAGCGCTGCCGCCAAACCGTGCCGGCGTGCCCGTCGGTGAACCAGCATCTTCGAGAGATCGGCTCGATGCGGTTGGTTGTCAGGCAGGTCGACGATCAACTGCACCGTGCCACAGACGCCGGCTTCATCCTCGGCGACCCACAGCACCCGTTTCCCCGCAGCCATGTCCAAGGCAACGCGGCGCCAGAACGCCACAGCGCGATCGCGTGTCAGCGGCATCATGAAACCGATCGCCGCACCACCTTCGACACAGTCGATCAAGACGCCGACAAGGTCCTCCATCTGCGCTTCATCGACTTCGTGCAACCTCCGCAAGGACCATCCGGGCATGGTCATGGCCCCGTGGGGCGGCGTTGCTAGGCTCCACCGCCGTCGCCTATAGGTCGATTGGACCCTGGATGGCCGGATCCGTTCCCGATAAGCTGCTTCAAGTTGGGTGGGAGGCGAGGGAACCAGATGGGAGGCGAGGGAAAAATGAGTCTGACATTGAGTGGTCGTCGCATCGGCAGGTTGCCTCGAATGGTGCTGCTGACGGTGGTCCTGGTCTTCATGATCGGCTTACCTGCGTCGGCGGCCGCTGGGAGGCCAATGGCGACTTCGGCGGGCGCCCATAACCATCATCCCGATCCGGTCAACCACCATCATGCCGACCCGGTCAATCACCATCATTCGTCTCCGTCCCTTCAACGTCCCGCTCCCTCCTGAGTCGCGAGCCGCACACTCGACAGCTTCAAGGCGGTGGGTACAACCCTCAGTCGGTTGCGGCCGGTTCTGGCTTGGGCACGTAACCCTGCCGGGCCATGCGCTCTCCCATGGCGTGGTAAAGGTCCGGATCGGTCGGGGTCCAGGTAGCGAGACCGTCGACGTAACGAATGAACATGCAGAAGGCGGCCGCGATTAGCACCGCATCGTGGATCTCCTCGTCCGTGGCCCCTTCGGACCGAGCCTTCTCCACATCTGCCGTGGTCACGTTGCGCCCGCTCTCGGCCACCCTGCCGGCGATCGTCAGGAGAGCCTTGAGCTTGGGAGAGACCGCCGAATTCCTGTAGTCGGTGTTGACGGCGTCAACCAACTCGTAGTCACCGTCCAGGTGATGGGCAGCCGACGCCCGGTGGCTGTCTCGGCAGAATGTGTAATCGTTACGGGAGGACACAAAGCTCGCAATCATCTCCCGTTCTGCGCTGGTCAACGAGTTCGGTCCCCGGAGCAGAACCTCGGCGAGCTCCCTCATTGACTTGGCGGTCTCGGGTCTGAAGGCGAAGGCGCTGGTGATTCCCGGGAGTTCCAGGGGCAGCTCAATATGTGGCACGACTTGAGGATCCGATCTCTTGATGGGACGAGGGATACTACGCGCTCGACAGAACAGCGCCTCCAATACAAGAGAGCCCCGGCAGTGCCGGGGCTCTCTTTTGGTCGTGATTTGGATTGGTCAGGTTCTGAGGATCTGCACCACTAGCTGCCCGCCGGTGATGTGGAGGTTGAGCTCGACTTCGGCCTCGCCGAACACGAGTTCAACCTCGATCTCGTCGGAGCTTTGATCCGACTTGTCGACGATCCAGCCTGCGGCCGGGTTGATCGACCCGATCGTCATTCCGCCGTTGGCGAAGATGACGGTGACGGTTCCGGCGCCGTCGAGGTTGTAGGTGACGCTACCCACCGGAAGGCCAGCCGATCCGGCGGTTGTGCTGGTGGACCCGTTGTCGTCGGTGGTGCTGGTAGAGCTGTTGTCATCGGTTGTGTTGGTGGTTCCGGAGGTCCCGGTCGAGCCTTCCGACTCGATCTTGATCTTGATGACTCCGTCTTCGAGTTCGAAGTTGAACGTGACCCGGAGGCTGCCGTTGCGGAAGTCGCCTTCGACTTCAAGGCCTGTGGCGACTTCGACCTCGACCGCCCAACCCGGGTTGGACTCGGTGGAGACGATGGTCAGTGTGTCACTGTTGCGGCGCAAGAGCACCGATCCGGCGTTCGCCACAACAACGTTGCTTGACTGCCCGTCAGTGAGGACCAGCGTTCCCGATCCGTTGACTACCGATGTTGCGGTTGTCGCCGTGGTTGAGTTCGATCCGGTCGAGGAAGTCTGAACAGTGGTCAAAGTGACACCGCTGGCCGAAGTGGAACCAGAGTCGTCGGAGGCCTCGGAAGTGATCCGGACCTTGACCACCCCATCCTCAAGCTCGGCGTTGAACTTGACCTTGACCCCGTTGCCAGTGAAGTCGGCTTCGACCTCGCGTCCGGCGGCGACCTCAACCTCGGCGGTGTAGCCGCTGTTGGGGGTGGCGGTGATGATCTCAAGCTGCCCGTTGGCCCTGCCCAAGACCACCACCCCGGCGTCGTCGACCGGCAATGTCACGGTTTGGCTTTCGGCCAGCGAGACGTTGACGGTTGACCCGGCGTCCTGGGCGGCGAAGGCGATTCCGGTGATCAGCAGCCCGGCTGTCACGGCTCCGGCGATGATCGCCATCTTGTGTCTCATAAGCACTACTCCTTGTTGGTGTGGAGTAAGCATCTCTGAAACCGGCTCAAGGACGCCTCACCGCAACCTCATCAAACTCTCAAGGCTGAACCCCCCCCTCCTACCCTCCGTTTTGGCGCGAAAACCGGAGTCCAAGGAGGATTGATGGCCAAACTTCGAATTACCCGGCTCGGACACGGGGGGGTTCTCTACCGCTCGCCCGCGGATGTCTGGCTATGGGTCGACCGGTGGACGGGCGCACCCAACTACGCCGAGGAGTTCCGCGTCGCCGCCCAGGTGGATGTGGTGGCCCCCACCCATGGGCACTTCGACCACGTCGGTGACGACCTGGTCGACTTGATCGAACTGGCCAAGACCGAGGGCGCCACCGTGGTTTGCAGCCACGAAATGAGCATCTATCTAAGTGGCCGAGGGGTGGCGGCAACCGGTATGAACAAAGGTGGCAAGGTCGAGGTGGCAGGGATCGGCTTGACGATGGTGAACGCCGAACACAGTGGCGGTGCCACTCTTACCCAGGACGGTGGGCAGGGAACCCGGGAGATGGGATGCTGGGGTTGGGTGCTGGAGTTCGAGGACGGGACCTGTGTGTACCACTCCGGCGATACCGACGTATTCGGCGATATGAGCTTGATCAGGGAAAGGTTCCACCCGATCGTGTCGGTTCTGCCGATCGGCGGGCATTACACGATGGGACCGGTCGATGCGGCCCGGGCGGTGGCTCTGGTGGGAGCCGACTTCGTGATACCGGTTCACTACGCCACCTTCCCGATTCTGGCCGGCACCCCGGAGGAGTTGAGCGAACACACCACTGCCGAGGTGGTCGCTTTGCAACCAGGAGAATCCTGGGAAGCCTGAAAGGCAAGAGTCGGGTTCGGTCGGAGCTGTCAGACCGCAGTTTCGCCGATGCCGAGATCGATCGGCTCCTGGCGAAGCTCGTCGACTGTGGTCGTCGTGACCACCTCGAAGAGAAGCGTCGGTGGAATCTGAGGAACGGCGATCACACCTTCCTCATATACCGAGTAGGTGCCCTTGCCCCTCGACTTGGACTCGTACATGGCCAGGTCGGCCCGGCGCAACAGCTCCTCGGGTGGGGTGCCGGACCGGACCAGGGCGATACCCATGCTTGCCTGAGGAACCACGGGTTGACCCGAGATGATCAATGGCCGGGCGAGAGCGTCGCTTATGCGGCCCGCCACGAACGTAGCGTCACCGGGGGAGGACATTCGGTCCAAAAGGATGGCGAACTCATCGCCCCCCAGCCGGGCGATTGTGTCCTCCGGGCGGCAACACGCTTCAAGTCGCCGGGAGACCTCCACCAGCAGCTGGTCGCCGGCCTGGTGTCCCAGGGTATCGTTGACGGTCTTGAAGTCGTCGAGATCCAGTAACAGTACTGCCGATTGGCGTGAGCCTCTCGAAGGATCGTCCAACTGGGAGAGAGCCTCCCAAAGCAGAGCTCGGTTGCCGAGGCCGGTGAGAACGTCGTGCAAAGCCTGGAAGTGGAGATCGTCTTTCAGCCTGGTGACGTGCGCCAATGAGTCCTCGAGACGGCCGTTCTCGAGAGAGACCGAGATCTGGCTCGCGAGGGTTTCGAGGAAGCGGAGATCGCTCTGAGTGAAGCTTCGATTCTCAGCGATTGGTTCGCTGACGATGATGATTCCATTGATGCCTTGAGGACCATCGATCGGAGCCACCATCTGATGGGCAACTGTGTGCCCCGGAGAGCCGTGGCCCACAGCTGCACAGGGAAGCAGCTGGGGCCGGCCGGAACGGAGCGCCTCCGCGCCGATGCCCTCGGAGTCGAGATGGATCTGCTCCATCACGACCATCTCGTCTTCAGGCCCGACGAGCGTACGGAAGGCCTCTCCGGCGGCATCGGATCGAAAGACCTGGATCTCCGCTCGCTCGGCATCAAACATCGAACGGGCATTGCCCACCGCTACCAGCATGGCCGCCTCGATTTCGGGAGACCGGAGAAGGGCCTTAGTGGCTTCGTACAGGGCCTGGATCCGCTGCCCCTTCTCTCTCTGTGCGACGTATGCGCGGTAGGCGAGGTACAAAGCGATCGGTGGAACCGCCGCAGCCCAGAGCGTCCCCGGCTGGGTCCACATCACGGTCACGGCCACCAGTCCGAGGCTGGCGTTCATTCCTGCCGAGGCGGCTCCGAGCAAAAGAGTATTGACCTGTTCCTTGCGGTTGAGGCCGCCGCCTGAGATGAGGATGGCACTGTTGATGAGGACATTGGCCGCCACCACTCCCACGCCCACCGCGAGCAATGTTCCAAAGGAGCCCCCGGCTCCAAGCGGATCGACGTCAGTGACGATGGCGCGGAAGACGGTCACGGCCAGCGCTGCCTGCAGGGTGAGGAGGCTCAGGTTGAAGGCCAGCTTTTTGGGCGGCTGTCGACGTCTCAGGCCGAGAGCGAGTGCGTTTCCGATCAACTGCGCGGCGATCAGGCCGGCGGGATTGATGAAGAAGAGCCCGGTCACCAGCGGTAATTCGCTCATCGAAAAGACATGAGCGTCGCGCCTGAAGCGCAACGACACGATCGCCACCTCCCCCAGGAACACCACCGGGACGAGGACAAACCAGGGCAGATGGAACGGAGTTACCAGGGCGGGTAGGCCCCTGACGGTCCAGGTGAGCATCGCCGCGAAAGTCGCCATTCCTGCGATGAGAAGCCAGATCCGGGCCGGGTTGGAGAGGCTGTATTTGACGCCCCGATCCTTCACGCGCTCTCCTTCCGACAGGCTCCGGTCGGCGAGGGGGTGCTTTCACGCCTCATGATCGCCCGCCGTCAATTCCAGAGGTACGAACCCCAGGTTTGTCCTCCCCAGGTTTGTCCTCCCCAGGTCTGGCCGTCCCAGCCGCCATCGACTACGAGCTCGTCGTATGCCCTGGAGTTGGTGGCCGCCGGCCAGGTCTGGATCGCAGTTGGTGTCGACGCCCGGAAAAGGGTCTTCATGTCGATCAGCCCGGCGCCCCCGCAGAGGGCAGAAACCCCGGGGATCGGCTGAGCCGTGGACATGAACAAAGCCTTGACCTGATCTGGGGTCAATTCGGGCCGCTGCTCTATCAGGAGAGCAGCGGCCCCGGAGACGATGGCGGCGGCTTGTGATGTACCGGTGCCGCGAAAGAAGCGCTCACCAACCCGGGCCGCAGGAAAGAAGTAGTCGGCGAACGAGCCCGGGTCCCGCAGCCCGATCACAGACACACCCGGTGCGAGGACATCGACCGAGCGGCTTTCGGTGCCGCAGTTGGAGAAAGTCGGGACCGTGTCGTCGTTCGTGGACTCGGTGCCTTTGGTGTCGACGGCGCCCACTGCCAGGACGTAGGGGTCGAAGGCCGGGTTGCGGAGAGCATGACCGTTGCCGTCGTTTCCTGCTGCCACAACTACGACGATCCCCGCCCGCCAGGCCGCTTCCACCGCATAGGCCAACCCGTCGACCTGATAGTCGGTGACGGTATCGATGCCGTAGGCCAGATTGATCACGCGCACGTTCATGCCGGCGTCGTCGCGGTGGCTCACAATCCAGTTGAGGGCCGCGATCACCTGGGTCACTTCGGACGAGCCGATGGCGTCGCCCACTTTGACGTTGAGGATCTGGGCGTCGGGAGCTACCCCGAGAAAGTTGCGTCCTGCCGAGCCCGAGCTGAGGTCGGCCGGGGCACCGTCATCGCGGCCGGCGATGATTCCGGCCATGTGGGTGCCGTGCCCGAAGAGGTCGAGATAACGGAGATCTTCGCTCGGGCCGTCGAAAGAGAGGTCCGGGCCGTTGACGACTTTGCCCTCGCCCCGGAGCCCGTTGACCAGGACCACGCCGGTATCGATCAGGGCGACAGTCACGCCTTCACCGGTGTAACCCCTGTTCCAGTAGACGATCGAGTTGATGATCTTGGAGTTGATGTTGTCCATAGACGAGTTGTTCGTCTTGTCGCGGGTTTCCCATCCGGGCGTGCCACTGCCTGTGTTGACGGGACCGGGCGCGGTACGGTGGCCCGCTTCGGCCGCCAGGACAGATGTGGATACGGGGAAGAGAAGGGTTAAGACAGAAAGCCCAATTGCCACCGCTCGCCGGTAACCGCGGGCGACCCTGCGGTCGGTCGCGGTCGGAGTCTGCTCCGAGGGTTTGGAGCGCGGAGCGACGGTTGGCTGGGTTGGCATTGATTCGTCATCGGCAGCACCCGGCAAAAAACTGAGCCTCGAGAACTATTTTATTTCACGAAACATGACTAGTGCGGGTGGTGGTACTGTCCTAAGTTGAAACGGGTCAGTTGATGCGATGAAACGACTCGACACCAACCGACCCGTGCTAGCTTGCCCGTTGTGGGCCGTCCACGAGGTTAAGGTGCCAGACCCTCGTCAGGACCAGTCACCAGACCCCCAGTTACTACGCCGTTCGGCGATAGTCGACGGACCCGCATCGGTTATCCCTCTGCTCAACAGGGCAGGGCGGGACAGTCGAATGAGCGTTGAGCCGGATTTCGTGACCCTGAGGGCACCTCAGGGTCACGGGCCCATCGCCGACACGGTGACCACAACGCCACTTACGTCGGTTACCCCTGGTTCAAGGCGATGGTGACGCCATTCTTCAACTTCCGATC
>JANMST010000442.1:0-15176 GCA_031389635.1 Acidimicrobiia bacterium
GATCGGAAGGCAGCATCTCCCGCAGTTCGTCGAGGCTGCGCCTGTGGACGGCGGCCAGACGCGCCTTGCCTTGGTCATCGAGGGGAGCGTGGCGGACCTCCTCGAGCATCGCCCTCGTCATCGAAGCGATGCGAATCAGCTTGGTGGGAAGGCCTGCTCCGGGTGGCGGCTCACCGGGAGGGGCAACTTCGGCGGATGCGGGCGGTTCGATGGCATCGGGAGTGATCGGCTGTTCAGAGGTCATTGCCGGAAAGCGTAACCCTCCCAGGCGGCATCGAACCTCTTCCAACCTTCGACCCGGATCCATATGATCGAAGAATCGATCCAAGGAGGACGGCTTTGGTGGACGGTGGCGATCTGCCCCCGATCCTGGATGCGGCCCAAGTTGCCGACCTGCTGGGTATGAATGTGCAGATGGTTCGTCGATATGCCCGCGAGGGTCGGCTTCCCGCCTACAAACTTCCGGGCGGACGCACCTTCAGGTTCTTCCGGGATGAGATCTTCGAGTTCCTGCGCCAACACCCGGCGGTGGCAGAGGGCGAGGAGGATGACGTGCTCATTCCGGACGAGACCTGATTGCTATCACGACGCCGTCGAGAGGGAGATAACACCGCTCGGCTGGAAGCTTCATCTCGACGTGATCGGTGGCCACCACCTCGATCACACCGCTCACCTCGATGATCGGCGAACTGGATCGCAGCGTCACTTCTTCACCAGTCAACTCGAACTCAGTAAGCCTGGCCTTGAAGGTGTCGGACGCCGGCTTTCCGGTCCGACCGCCGCGTCGGGCGGGGGTCAATCCGATAGCGATCGAGTCCAGCCTCGCCTCGAGGAAGTGAGTGGCGGTCAGCAGGCTCAGGTAGTCGGATCCGACCGCCAGCAGTTCGCCGTTCCATTCGTCTCCAAAACAACGGACCGTCACGCCTTGTCCTTGATGCATCGCCGTGGTGGCCACATCGCGAAGGATCGCCTTGCGCCGTCTCTGCAGCTGAACCAGGCGCTCGACCTCCTCGGCTTCGCTCCGGAACTCGGCCGCGACCCGACGGCGGAGCTCGCCGGCGAGGTCATCGAACTGCTCGGGCTCCCATGTCATTTATTTCGCGCTCTCGGCGCCGGGGAGAGGGGCGACCGTAAGGTCGCCGCCACTTGTCTTGGGGCACGGGGCATTAGGGAGGCGGGGTGATACGTGAACAGGTGGGCGAGGCTACTCCTGTGGGTCCAGGTCGGGTCCGCCGGCGTAATCCTCTTACGCGTGTCTCGGCTGCCCACCTTCTCATGCTCCTCGCCGCCGTCTTGGCATTCGCTACCAACCTCGTCGTCCTTCGCAATCACGACGAGACCCGGGCGGTAGTTGTCGCGGCTGTCAGCCTCCCGGCCGGGCGTGCGGTCGAATCGACCCACCTGCGCGCCGTCGAGGTAGATGTCGACGACGCTCTTTACGCCAAGATGATTCCGTGGACGCAAGCGGCTGCCTTGGTAGGCCAGGTCACGTCTCATCCGATTGACGAGGGAGTTCTCATCGGGATGACCGACTTTCGAGATCCTGCCGGACCCGCTGGCCTGCGATCTATGAGCATCCCTATCGACGCCGAGCACGCGGTTGGCGGCGAGTTGGCCGCGGGTGATCGAATCGACCTGATCCTGGTGAGTGACCAAGGCCCTCGCTACGTTCTTGCCGCCGCAGAAGTATTGGCGGTCTCGCCAGTCGGCGAACTGGGGGCGTTGGCATCCGGTGACTTCTACATCTTGGTGGCGGTTGACGCCGAGCAGGCCCTCTTCGTGGCGGAGGCAATCCGCGACGGGCGCATGGAAGTGGTCAGGTCAACGGGTGCCATCCCGGTCGAAAGTTCCGAATGAACGAAATCGAGGTGGCTCTCGCGGTCTCGGCCAGGGTTTGGCCCGATCGTCTCCATCGCTTCCTCGCAGACCACGGTGGCGCCCGCGTTCGTGCCCAGGTTCTGGCCCCAGAAGACGCTCTCGCCGAAAGCTACGAGGTCTTGATCATCGACGACGTGAGTTCGTTTCTCACGCCCAGGTTGGTGCAAGAACTGCAGCGACGCCAGCGGCTGGTCCTTGGAGTCTTCGACCCGGCGGACGGTCAAGACGGCAAGGAACGTCTACGAGAGTGCGGGGTCGATCAGGTCATCGAGTCGGCAGCCAGCGCAGAGGAGTTCGTCGTCGCCGTCAGGGCGCTGGTCGCGCTTGCTCCGTATCAACGGGTCGACGAATCAGATGAACCTGAGGAGTTGGCTTCAGGAGGTCGGCTCATTGCGGTCGGAGCACCTCCCGGCGGATGTGGAGCGACCGAGGTTGCCATTTCTATGGCAGCTCGACTGAGTAGATCGGCTCCAACCGTGCTCATCGACGTTGACGAGGTTGCACCGTCCGTGGCGCAGCGTCTCGGTCTCCGACTGCTACCCAATTTACGCACCGCCATCGATGTCATTCAGCATCGAAGGGGTGACCTGGACCGATCTCTCCAAGCGATCGGAGACGTCAGCGTCCTCTGCGGGTTCTCGGGTGAGCGCGACTGGATGGAGATCCGGCCCATCGAACTTCACGATGTCATCAGCGAGCTGAGGGGCCGCTTCACGTTCCTCGTGGCCAACGTCGGGCCTCTTCAGGAGGGGGGAGGCTTCGGTGCAGGGGAGCGTTTCGGGCTCAGCCGCTCAATGGTCGCGTCCGCCGAGGCAGTGGTGGGAGTGGGTCTGGGTCATCCGGTGTCGGTATCGAGAACGATCGCTTGGACCATTGCAGCTACGGCCTTGAATCCCAGTGCGACCCGGTCACTCGTCATCAACCAGGCCCCAAGGTCCATCTACCGGCGAGGGGAGATCCGGCTTGAAGTGACGAGGGCCACGGGCCTTGAGGTGGAGTTTCTGCCCGGCGACGAACGCGTCGAGGCTGCTTCATGGGCGGGCAAGCCGGTAGCAAGCGGCAAGTTTCGGCGGGCGGTAGACCGGCTGGCCGATCGGCACACGGCGTGGTGACTTCGGCGCCGGCCTACGACGAGATCCGGCGCCGAGCTCTCGAGTTGGTGGAAAGCAGGCGAATCGATCCGGTGCTGGAGCGGGACACTGCCCGCGCCCTGGTGGCCGGAGCCGTCGATGAATATCAGCGGCGCGCTCACCTCGGCCAAGGCCGAGCCCTGCACAACCCTTCCGAGATGATCGATCGAGTCCTGCGAGCCGTGTCCGAGCTGGGGCCGTTGACGGAGCTTCTCGGGCGGAGCGACATCGAAGAGGTCTTCATCGAGGGTGGCAGGGTCTCGTTCCTGGACAGCACGGGACGGTTGCGTGCCCTCGATCAGCCGTCGAGCGAACCCGAGAACCGACACGTTGTGGAACGACTTCTGGCGGAGACCGACCGCCGGCTCGACGCCTCCAGTCCGATCGTCCAGGCCCGAGTTCTCGACGGAGCCGCCCGACTGACCGCGGTCATCCCACCGATCGCCGACCAACTGTCAGCGACGATTCGCCGGTATGCGCTTCGTCGAGAGACTCTCACGTCGCTGGTGGAACTCGGATCGTTGACTCGAGCTGCGGCCGGGTTCCTGGCGGTGGCGATGCGCACTACGGCTTCTTTCCTGGTTTCGGGACCGCCCGGGGCGGGCAAGACCTCGTTGCTCGCCGCGCTGATCCAGGCGGTGCCGCCCGCCCAATGCATCCGCAGCTGCGAGGAGGTTCGCGAACTTCACGTCCCGATGCTGCACGGCTCGTACTACGAATCGCGCCCGCCGGCCCTGGATGGCAAAGGTGAGGTCAGCCTTCGCGACCTCGTCAAGGTTGTGCTCGCGATGCGGCCCGATCGGATAATCGTGGGCGAGGTCCGCGGCGCTGAGGCTTTTGAGCTAACGAGAGCGGTGAACGCGGGCTGTGGTTTCGGCTGCACGATCCACGCCAACTCTGCTCGTGACGCCCTGAACGCGCTGGTCAACGCGGCGATGATGGCCGGCGAAAACGTCGCCGAACCGGTCGTGCGACGGGTTTTCGCATCGAGCCTCGACTTCGTCGTTCATCTCGATCGGGATGCCACTGGTGTCAACGATGGTCCGGTACGACGTCAGGTCGTCGAGGTGCTCGCACTCGTCCCTGCCCTTCATGACGACTTTTCGACCCAGCCGATCTTTGCTCGGGCCCGTCTAGGCGGGCCGCTGGAGTGGACCGGTGGATTCCCACCCGACGGGGTTGTCGACCGCATCGAGCGGGTGCTGCCGACGGGCACGAGGTTGGGGGATGTATTGGAGGGAAGGGTCAACATACTGTGAGGCTCATCGCGTCCGCTTTCGCCGCGGTGACGGCCAGCTTGTTGGTCGGCTGGCTGACCGGTGCCTGGCCCGCCCCTCGGAAGCTTCGCCCGGTACGGCCACCGCGGGGCGAGTGGTTGGTGCAGGCCGGGGTAGGAGTGGGCCTCGTCCCGTTCTGGCTCGCCGTCGGGATTGTCGGAGCGATGGGTTTCCTCATCGTGTGGGTCTTTTCTGGCCTTTTGGTCGTCGCCGTGCCGGCCGCGGTTGTGGCACTCTTTCTCCCCAGGGTGTGGCTGATGAGGCGTCGCGCCCAGCGAATGTTCGAACTTCAGGCAGCCTGGCCCGACGGCCTGCGAGATCTCGTTGCTTCGATCTCGTCAGGGATGTCCTTGGCGCGAGCCATCGAACAGCTGTCAGTCAGCGGTCCGGCGCCACTTCGACTGGCCTTCGCTCGTTTCCCGAGTCTCTCCAGAGCGATCGGGGTTGTGCCTGCGCTGGAGGCGATCAAGGCCGACCTCGCCCATCCGACCTCCGACCGGATTATCGAGGTGATGATCGTCGCTCACGAGCGCGGTGGGCCGATCGTCGTCTCGATCCTGCGCGATCTGACTGATGCAACCACTAAGGACATGTGGGCCAGTGAGGAATTGGCAACGCTGGCGCTCGAGCAGAAGATCAATGCGAGGGTGGTCTTCGTAATTCCGTGGGTCGTGCTCGCCTTCATCACGACTCGACCCGGACCATTCAGGGACTTCTACGCGTCGTCGGCAGGTGCATTGGTTGTCGCAATCGGCGGAGCGGCCAGCCTTCTCGGTATGTGGCTCGCTTCCAAGCTTGGAAAGGAGCCCGACGAACCCCGTGTCTTCGGGAGGGTTTCACGATGACAGAACCAGCGATCATTTTCGCTGCTGCCATGTCGTCTCTGGCGACGGTCCTGGTGATCCGATGGGTGGCGCCACCGCGTCCACGTCTCGCCAGTCGGGTCCGCCCATACGGGGCCAACCGCGTCGTCGGCGCTTCTATCGATGGGCAGGTGCCGGTCGGCTCCGCCCTCAAAACGCTGGCTCGTTTCGCCCTGGCCCCGTTGGCGAGGCGGATCGGTCGTTTGGTCGATCGCGACGGTGGGGCGGGTGCCGGCCTCCGGTTGCGACAAGCCGGGCTCTATCCCACCATCGACGATCAGCAAGCGGTCGAGGCCTTCCGGATCAGGCAACTCGAAATCGGGTTTGGATACCTAGTTGGTGCCGTCGTGGCTTCGATCGCTCTCGAACTCACGTCGTCGCGCGCGTTGATCCTATGCCTGCTGGCGGCAGTGGTTGCCGCCTCCCGTCAGCGGGGCGCCATCGATAGGGCGATCCGGAGTCGCCAAGACCTGATGCGGATTGAGATCTACACCGTTAACCAGTTGCTGGCGATGCGGGTCCGAGCCGGTGGCGGAGTGGTTCATGCGGTCCAGCAGATCGTTGCCCGCGGCCAGGGTGAAGTTGTCTCGGAACTTGCCGAGGGTCTGAGACTTCATCGGGCAGGAATGAGGGCGGGCGAAGCTTTCCAACGTCTTGCCGCCACGACCCCGGAGCCCGCCTGCGCCCGGACCTACTCGCTCCTCGCTGTGTCCGAGGAGCGAGGAGCGGATCTAGCCGGTGCGCTGCTCGAGCTTTCGGAGGACGTGCGGGAGTCGCGGCGTGAGGCGATGCGCCGTGCTGCTACGCGTCGCCGGGCAGCCATGTTGGTTCCGATCATCGGAATCCTGGCTCCGGTGATGCTGCTCTTTGTCGGAGCTCCGTTGCCCCGAATCATCTTCAGCTGGCAATGAGACGGAACCGAACGTGAAAGGAGTGACATGAAGGCGGTCTTCGAGAGAGTCGTGATGTGGCTCGTACGGGTCAAGAACGATGAGCGTGGTCTTTCCACAGCCGAACTACTCGGCAACGCGGCCCTCGCAATAGCGGCTCTGGTTGTGATCTGGGCAGCCCTGGAGGCGCTCGGTCTTGAGGTCGTGGAATGGATCCGGAACCAGATCATGGGCGGAGGCTGAGCCTCGAAAGCGACACACGGACGCGACCGCGGCTTCGCCACGGCCCAGTTCATGCTGGTCGTAGCTTTGTCGATGTTGTTCCTGGCGGGATTGCTCAACCTGATCGCGATCCAATACGCCCAGGGCGTTGTTCGCGCCGCGCTCGACGAGGGCGTGCGAGTCGGATCGGCCGCGCCCGCCACCGAGAGCGAGTGTTTGGACGGCATCCGGCAGGTGATGAGCGACCTGCTCAGCGGTCCTCTCGGAACCAACGTCGAGTTCGCCTGCACGGTCGTCGCCGGGCAAATGGTCGCGTCGGCCAATGCCAGGTTCGACGGCTGGTTCCCGGGGATGCCTGCGATCAACTTCTCTACAGACGTTCGAGCGGTGAAAGAGTCTGATGAATAGAGAACGTGGCGCTACTCCGGTCGAGTTGGCGCTCGGCGTGATGCTATTGGTGGTGCCCGTGGCGATCATCGTGCTCTCGATCGCGCCAGTGTTCGAGCACCGCAACTTTGTCCGCCGGGCAGCAGCCGAGGCGGCCCGCACCATGGTCTTGAGTACCGGCGATCCTTCGGCCGACGCATTGGCAGTTATCGAGGCCCAGGCAAGAAGCATGGGTATCGAGTCGGACAACATCACCGTTCTGTTGTGCGGCGGGGCGGCTTGCCCAGTCGATCGTGGGTCCGTCGTGACCGTCGAGGTGACCGTGCTGGTGGAGGAGCTGTCGTCGTTCTTGCCGATCGGCACCATCACGGTCAACGCAGTTCACTCTGAACAGGTCGACATGTACAGAAGCCGCCCGTGAAGTCCGAGCGCGGATCGGCTCCGGTCTGGTTCCTCGGTCTTTCCCTCTGCGTGCTGATGGTTGGAGCGATGTCGGCCGAGTTGTGGCGAGCGATAGGGGAGCGCCAGGAATTGGTGGCGATGGCCGACGCCGCTGCCATTGCCGCGGCCGCGGCAATCGATCTCGATCACTACCGGGCCACCGGCGACGCGGTCATCGATCGCGCTGAGGCGTCGGCGCGTGCGTTGCAGGTCATCGCCGGCAGCAGCGGTGGTGATGATTTATCGATCGCACCGTCCGTCATCGTTGCCGACGACGGGTCATCGGTGGCGGTTGTGCTCACCAGGCGGGTGCCGTTCGGATTGATACGAATCCTCGCTCTTGATGACCAAGGGTTCTCCGTGACCGGTCTGGCTATTGCCTATCCGTATTCACCCCCGTGACCGAGAGTCTGCGTCGGCTGACGGCAACGTTGTTGGTAGCGGTGCTCGCGGCTGGGTTCTGGTACGCAACCTCAGCGGTGCACATTGATGATGGCGATGTCGGCGGGGCCGAGATCGAGGCGGCGGCTCAGGCGGTTCGAGCCTGGGGTGACTTTGCGGCCACAGGCGACATCGGAGTGATCTCGGAGTGGTTCGCCGGCGATGGGCCTCAATATTCGCAGCTCCAGGCTGAGGTGGCGTCGATCGTTTCTGGTGGCGTCTACGACTTTGCGCTGTCCGACGCCGAATTGGTAGGACCGGGTTTGGTCAGAGGCTCTATGACAGTGACCGGCGAAAGCGGCGAACCACAGACGTACCTCTGGGACATCGAGCTTGTCCTACAGGATGGCCGCTGGAAGGTGTGGACCGTCCGAACCAGCCCTTAAGAACCGCGAACCCAATGCTATCTCGGGCAGAAACCCAAAATTGCAGTGGGATTCTCGTTCCGCTCTCGGGGAGATTAAACCGCGTGGCTAGGGGTCCTTCCCCACTCCGAACACTCCTATCGCCGTCGATGGAAAGGGGGTGACGAGCGAGGGCATCAGTTGGGGCATGGAGGTCATGCTCCGACGCCATCTACTAGCGGTACAGCTCCGGTATGAACGGGCTCAGGCCGCCGGCCGGCCCAGGAGTGCCGCGGAGTGGGATGGGGAGCGCCAGGTCGGGCAAGAGTATTCCGGAAAGCTGGATTAGAGACCAGTTGCCTCCTGCGTTGAAGGTTCCCGCCTCGCCTGGATGGAAAGCCGTTATGGTTCCGCCCTTCTTCCACCAGGTACCCTGCAGCCAGGTCGACTTGAACCGAAGGACGTGAAGATATCCGTTTCCGGAGGGGAGGGTCGATTCCCAGAACTGGGGAACGTAGGAGAACCTCGGGCTGTCCCCGATGGTTTCCAGGAACAAAACGGGGGCGCTGGCACCCATCGCAACGTGGTCCAGTAGGCACTTGCCGATGTGCTGCCAAGACGCGGGGTCGTCAAGCACTCCGTCGGCTGGCACTGACCAGTCCTGATCGGGCAGTGAGTTGTTAAAGGTCGACTTGATGCATGAGTCGGGGATGGTGCCTCCGGCCCCGACGCCGATCAGGGTGGGGTCGAGGTAATCCCAGAGTGGGCGATCATCCAGATTTGATCCGTAGATGCTGCGCTTGGAGTTTGAGCCTTGTTGCAGACGGGGGGTGAAGCCTCCAGGCACGGGGCCGGTTGCAAGGCCCTCCTGGGTTCCGAGCGAGAGCCCAGTAAAGGTGTTCAGGGTGTCGGGGGTCTCACCGGTGTCGATCACGGAGCAGATGTCGCGCTTCTCGTCGCCCACCAGGCCGTTCGCATCGGGCACTATCCGATGGTCGAGCCCGATGGCGATGTTGATGGCGAGGACGTCCTTCTTCGGGGAGCCCGTGCAGTTCTGGGTCGTGCCAAGGGCGATGTTGCCATACTGAGGAGATTCCAGGGCACCGAAGTTGCCGGCGTCGGGACCGTCGCAAGGCTCCTCGGCGAGACCGCCGGAGCCGTCGCGCAGACAGACATGACTTCCCTCGCCAGCCGTGGCCACCAATGCGAAGGGAAGGATTCCTCCCCCTCCACGGGAGTTCCAGCGGGCGATGGCGTCGGCGCTGGTGGAGAACTGGCTGGTTCCTATGGCCCGACCGAAGGTGGTGTTTACGAGCTGATTGGGAAGGCGAATTCGGACGAAACCGGCTGGATCGATGCTTATGCACCAGGGGGAAGTCACCGTCCATCCCGCTGGCGGAGCGAGCGGTATGAAGTTGAATCCGGTCGCATTCAGGGTGGGCAGTTCGGGGTCGGTGCATGCCTCCCACATCGTCTGCCACGCCGCGTTGGTGTAAGCGGTTGGGAGATTCTGACGCGCGAAGGAAAGAATCTGATCACGAACCTGGGCGTTCGAACCGAGGCTGGAGACCGCTCCGGCCATGACCCCCATGTCGGCCGCGGTCACATCGTTGCGACGTTCGGTAAGGCCGAGGCCGAGGTCGATCGCAAAGGCCGCCATGCCCAGCAAGAGCACCAGACACAAGGCGATGAGAAGGGCGCTGGAACCCAGCTCCGGCTTGGACGTGAATAGCCCGGAGGGTTGGGACTTTCTATGGGCGCTCATGGGCAGACCCCGCTCCCGTTGGTCCACGTAGCTGGTTGCTCGAGTCGGAAAGTAACCGACTCGGTAAAGGCCGTTGGGTAGATGGAGTCGGCAAAGGGAAGCGATGCGAAGCCGGTGAGCGAGGTGACTGGGGAAACCAGGACGATCGAACCGGTGCTTCCGATGGCCCCACCGCCATTGTTGAATGTCACCGTGGCTCCCGAGCTGATGTTCATCGCTCCACAGACCGAAGTCGTCATAACGGCCGTCGTACCGGCGTTGACGGCGGCCAGCCGGGCGGCCTCCCGGGCACCGTGGCGGACGTCTTGCTGGGTGCTCAAGATCCAGCCGAAATCGATGATTCCCATCACCAGCATGATCAAAAGCGGAGCAATGAGGGCGAACTCGACGAGGTTGGCTCCCCGCTCCTTACGCCGAACCTTCAGCATGACTACCACGTTTCCCTTGTTGAAACACACCTGTATCAACCGTCGATATCGGCGGCAGGGGCTGAAAACTTGAGGCACCGCAGGCAAGAACCGCCAGCAGCCTTGATGGTCGGGGGGCCTTGGGCCAGGATCTGGTACGCGAGATCCGCGACCCGCGCACACGACGGACATCGGGGAGACATCGAACCGGCGGCTCAGGCGGTCCGAGCCGGGGTGTCTTCGCTGAACCTAACGGGCCTAATCTGAGTGCAATTTGGGGCGGAAACCGCCGGACATAGCATTAGGTTCGCGGTTTTCTAGATCCCGTCGAGGGGGCCGGCGACAGCGCCGGTTTCGGTGCCGCAGGTTTGGCAGCGGGGGATGCCGAACATCACCTTGGAACCGCAGGATCGACAGGTGGCGGCGGGCAGAACTTTGCGGCCGTCGGCGACGCCGTCGGAGTTGTCGATCTCGGCGATGCGGGCAGCAAGGTCCTCGTCGGTGTGGCCGTCCTCTTTGAGCATGCTCCACATGGCCTCGATGACCAGGAGCAGGCGGTCGACCCGGGCGTCGAGGTCGGCCCAGGCTTCAAACGTGCTGGCCGAACTGGAGACGGCGTTCATCCCGACGACCTTGGCGGCGGTGCGCCGACCCATCACATATCCACCGATGAGAGGAAGCATCCCATCAGCCTAAGTCGGCAACCCGATCCTGGGAATGTTCTCCGTTTGGCCCGGACGATTATCATTCCTGGCACACGGTGCCCCTCCAAGGGGATCACGCCGCCCATTCGGGGGTGGTGTAAACGGCAACACGGCAGGTTCTGGCCCTGTTATTGAGGGTTCAAGTCCTTCCCCCCGAGCGAA
This sequence comes from Acidimicrobiia bacterium, assembly GCA_031389635.1. Classification (GTDB taxonomy): domain Bacteria; phylum Actinomycetota; class Acidimicrobiia; order Spongiisociales; family ZC4RG35; genus DATEEG01. The sequence goes on from JANMST010000442.1 coordinate 10,912, forward strand.
ACCCAGATCGCATGTTCTGGGATCACAACCGAATAGGGCGTCTAAGCCCGAACGATCTCGGCTCCGCAGAACTGGCAGCGGGGGAGACCCTCGGCGACTTTCGACTGGCAGTTCGGACACGTACTGGGGTGAGGGACATGACGGCCGTCCACCATCCCTTCGGCCTGGTCGAGTTGGGCGAGGCGAGCGGTGAGTTGCTCGTCGGTGTAGCCGGCTTCCTTCAGCAGAGTCCAAAGGGCCTCGATGACTTGGAGAGTCCGGCCAAAGCGTTCGTCGAGGACTTCTATCGCCGCTGCCGGCCCGGCCCCCAACGATGTGGCAGCGGAGCTCATCCCGGCCCGCACGCTTTTCCCCATCACGTACTCGGCTATCACCGGAAGCATGGGACCAGCCTACGCTCCCCGGCCACTTTGGAATAGGAGCCTTTCAAGGCGCCCAGGTATGATCCGGGCACATGGCGCCCCCTGGACAGGAGGCGCTGCCCTTTAGGGAAGATCGAACAGGGCCCCGTCGTCCAGTGGTTAGGACGCCGGCCTCTCAAGCCGGAAACGCGGATTCGAATTCCGTCGGGGCTGCCAACCATCGTCCCTGGTCAAAGGGTTTTCGGGCGATGTCTCCGTTTCCTCGTCGTCCGCTTGGGCCGCTCCTGGGCCGTTCCAGGAGTCGGCCAGTTCGTCGAGACGGTCCGCGGTCCGGCTGTCGAGACCTTCCATGAGATGCCCATATCGGTCCATCGTCACCTGTATCGAGGAGTGCCCGAGCCGAGTCTGGATCGTCTTGGGATGCTCGCCGTACATCTCCACTCCCATCCTCCAGTCGACGGCTTGGTGTGGACCACGGAAGGAGGCGGGTTTCTCCGAAGGGGGTCGTTCAGCCGAGTCTGGCGTGAACGATGTCCGCGCCGGACTCGCGCGCGTGACCCGTTGACGTATCCTCTGCGGCGGAGGATCTCACCATGTCGACGTTCGTCATCGTTCACGGAGCCTGGGGCTCGCCCGCCGAGATGGAACCGGTGATAGGGCCGTTGGAGTCGGCCGGCCACGCAGTGATCACCGTCGACCTGCCATGTGTCGACGCTGGTGCGACCTTGGAGCAGTACGCAGCCGCCGTACGCGCCGTCCTCCCCGATGACACGGCCGCCGTTGTGCTGGTCGGTCACTCGTTCGGAGGCTTCACTGTCTCGACCATCGCCGCGGAGAACGTTGGCATGTCGGTGGTGTACGTCGCGGCCTGGATACCGCAGCCGGGCGCATCGGTGGTCGATCTCTTCATGGGCGGCGATCCATTCGCTGAGGGAGACGAAGATGCAGGGATCGCCGCCTTCGGCGGATTGATCGTCAGTGCTGGCGCTGGTCTGTGTGCCTTGAACATCGACCAGTTGGTCGCCGCGGTCGATCGGTCCGAGCAGGACGCGGCCCGGTCGTATCTCGAGCGGACACAGCGTCCGCAGGGCATCGCCGCGCTGCGGCAGAAGTGGAACGGCCATCAGCCGACCTCCGGCCGCCGCACCTATATCGTGACCACCGCCGACACGCTGGTGCCACCGGAGGACCAACGGGCGATGGCGGCATCGGTGGGCGCCGATGTAGTCGAGATCGACACGGGTCACTCCCCCTTCGGCGAGCAGCCCGCACGCCTTGCCGAATTGTTGGTCGCCACTACCCGCTGATGTCCTGGCTCTCGGCGCGGGCGGTGATTGCCCAGGCGAAGGACAAGGGCATGCACGCCCGGTCCGCGAAGGCTGCGGGATCGAGCACCACACTGAAGCAGCGAACTGGACCCTGTTGGTGACTCGGTGGTGACGTGCGATCTGCCAAAGATCTGTCAGGAGCGACCAACAACGGTCATTCGAGCATGAACTCCGCGCGAGAGTGACCGCCGATGACGTGATCTGGCCGTCCTTCGGCATCCGGACACGAGATTCACGCTCCTGCACTGGAGGACACAACATGAGCGAAGCGAAGACCCATAGGACAAAGACCGGCCGGATCCTCACCGACGAGGAGATCGATGCGCTCGCCACCGAAATCGAAGAGATCGACTACGACGTAGAGGCGCTGAAGGCTCGGCGTCGTGGTCGACCCTCGATCGGGTTAGGTCCCGCCGATGTCGTACCTGTCCGGATCGACCCGGAGTTGAAAGCTGCCGTCGAAGCACGCGCCGAAGCGGACCAAACGACCACCAGCGAGATCATCCGAGAAGCCCTCACGCGATTCTTGAACGTCGCCAAATCAGGTCACACGAAGACGATGACGCCCGCGTGGATCTTCGACCGAATCGGGTAGGTGGTCGTTTCCATTCGTCCCAGTCCCCGGCCACTGGCGCTTGGGCCGCTCCGGGGCCGCACGAGGACGAAAACAGCCCGGGGCAGGCGCGAGACGTTGCGAACCGTCGCACCCGCATTTGCCCAGATCAAGTGGTATTTCTCGTCCATCAATGCTGATCCTCGTTGGGCTCCGTTTGCCCTTGGGCCGGCCTCTCAAGCCGGAAACGCGGATTCGAATTCCGTCGGGGCTACCTGGCCGTGGCCCCGGCCGTGGACACGGATTCCACCAGAAGGTCGGGCCGACACCGGCGTAGGAGATCCAGGGCGAACTCGACCTTGTCCTCGGTGCGTTGTCCGCTGGGCTGCGCTGTCGACCACAGTTCGAGGTTCTCAATTCGATTGTCGGTTCGGACTCCGTTCCGATGGTGTACCACCTCGTCGCGCAGAAGCGATCGACCGAGATGAACTGCCATCACAAAACGATGCTCCTCCGCCGGGGTTTTGCCGTTTGTTAAGTGCCGAAGCTCGCGCGGAATCGGCACGATCCTGTACCCGTGATTCAGAAAACCGATGCCGAGAGCCGTCTTGACCGGCTTGTCTGCTCTGAGATCGCCGTATTTGGCCAATCGTCTGTAGTGCGTCGGGCAAACGCTGTTGGCATGGGCCCAGCGATCGCAATCCAGCACCGAGCAGTAGCTGAGCTCGCGAGTTGACAGGAGGTCGACGGGCCAATCTCCAGTCCTCAGGAGTCGAAGCAAATGGCCATGGCACAAACCTCTGGCCTCGCCGGTATGGCGACAGTCGGCAACGGTGCATGGCTTCTTTTGCGGTTTGGCCCCGAGAAGGGGGTCGCCGTGTCGAAGCCAGCGCTTGTAGTGGGTTTGGCACCAGCCCCTGGTGATCGCGTCCCGGTCGCAGTCTTCTAGCGCGCATAACGGCATAGGAGGAACGATAAGGGGAGGCTGTGACAGAATCTCGGCGGCCCCCAAGGGGGCCTTGAAGGACTCTTAGCTGCGACCGTAGACGGGGACGGCCGCCCCGGTCATTACGCCTGACTCCTCGGAGATCAGGAACTCGGCCACGGTGGCAATTTCGTCGGGGGTGGGCCAGTTGACGTAGTCGGCGTAGGGAGCGGTGGCTCGCATCGCCGGGGTGTCGATCACCGACGGCAACAAAACGTTGGCGGTGGCCTTCGTTCCCTCCAACTCCTGGGCGATGGTCTTGCCGAGGGCAACTACTCCGGCCTTGGCGACGTTGAAGGCTGCCTGACCGGGTGGGTTGTCGTAAGCGGCTCGGCTCCCGATCAGCAAGAGCCTTCCCCAATCGGCCTGCCGCAGGTAAGGAATGGCGGCCCGGGCGGCATAGAACGCCGAGCGCAGGTTGAGGTCGAGCATTCGCTCGAAGCGGACGTCGTCGGTCTCCTCCACGTCCCGGCCGCCGGCCCATCCTCCCACCAGCGCCGTCACGACGTTGATCTGGCCGAACTCGTCGGCGATCTCCTTGATGAACCCGTTAACCGCCTCGGGATTGGTGGCGTCGACCCGGCGCAGGGTGAGCCGGTCCTCGTCGATGTCGAGTTCGCGCTCGAAGCGGTCGGCTTCCTCCGGAAGCAGATACGACACGGCCAGGCGGTAGTCCCGGCGAAGCAAGCGGCGGACCAGGGCGGTGCCCAGTCCTCCGGTGCCTCCGGTTATCACTGCGTTCGCGGTCAAAAACTGCTCCTTGCCCCAGGGGTCAGGCTATTTGCCAACATGGTAGTTTCACGACTGCAGCAACAAGACCTGAGGAGGGTTGCTTAATGGCCTCGATCACCTTCGAGAAGGTCGGCAAGGTTTATCCGGGCGGCACGCGTGCGATTACAGATGTCAGTCTCGACATCTCTGATGGGGAGTTCCTGGTTCTGGTGGGGCCGTCGGGGTGTGGCAAGTCGACGCTGCTGCGGATGATCGCCGGTTTGGAGGAGATCACCGAGGGCGATCTCAAGATCGGTGAGAGAGTG
>JANMST010000462.1:0-3896 GCA_031389635.1 Acidimicrobiia bacterium
GGTCGGCGACGCGGTCGATTTCAGATCACTGACCTATCCCGAGGTCATCTCCCGGATCTCGGTCGGCCCGCCAGGTTGGACCGATTATGTAAGTGGGCGTTATTCGCCGAATTGATCTCGTTCACCAACTTCAATTGTGGTCGAAACCCTTCACAGCTATTTGTAGACCTCGGCTCGGGGAGCGACATTGACGACGATCACGATCAGCTCGTCGTCGTGGATCTCGTAGACGATGCGGTACTCGCCGAACCGGAGTCGCCACGCCGGCGGATCGTACCCGGTCAGCATGAGCGCTCCCGCCGGGCGGGGATGATCGGCCAAGGACCTGAGGGCGACCTTGATCCGCTCATAGCCGCGGGGGTCGCCCTGGCGGATTCGCCGCAGTCCTCTTTCAGCCCGTCTGGCGAGTCGGGCCTGGTACATCGGACTCGTCAATCTCGATGGAAGAGAGCACCGACTCGATGGCTTGGCCGCCACCGTTTTCGAAGCGGTGTTCGAGGATTGCCACCGCGTCTTCGAGATCCTCGATCTGGCCCTGAAGTCCGTTCCACCGTCCTACCGACACCACCACGGCCAGGGGCCGGCCTCGCTCCGTAATCAAAAGGGCGTCGTCGCCCAGTTCGGACAACTCCTCACGGATCCTGTCCCTGAGTTCGGTCTTAGGAATCACTCTGGTCGCCATCAGGTAATTGTACGTTAGAACGTACAGCTCGACAAGGCTTTGTCAGTCGAGGCAATCGACGCATAGGTCAGGTTCGGTTCGAGCCCTGAGGCTGACCGGCTTGGACATGTAACACTTGCTGCAGAGGAACGTCGGAGCAGTCCCCTTGAGTTTGCCGTGTCGAGAGCCGGTCGGTGTCTTGATCGAAGACGGACTGGTTGATCCGTCGACTGGGTGCTTTTCGGGAGCGTGGTCCTGCTCCACCCGCCACCAGAGGGCATCGACCGTCCACAAGTCGGTTCCGAGCCGTTCCGCCACCCCCGTGAGCACGGTGTTGACGGCGACATACCTCTGACCGAAGCCCGAGCCCCACCCGAACGGGGGCCACAGCCGCAGCCGGGTCATCGCCGACTCCGAGATGGAGTTCCAGACGCCGTATTGGTCCGGGTAGACGACGTGGAGGATGGGTGTGAAAACGGCTTTGCCGAGTCCCGGTACCGGCTTGTGGCCAACGGTCGGTTCGATCCGGTCGAGTCTTGTAACAATGGGTTGAGATTCGTCGAGAAGGAGGGCCAGACCGTTGCGGAGCCGGTCCATGTCGGAGACGAGGGTGCGTTCATGGCGGTGGATCCCCCACCAGTGCCGGTTGTTCTCGTAGCGAAGGAATCCCTTGAAGTCTTCGGCCGTGAGCCGGCCCAAGTTGTCAAGGCGGAAGAGAACCCCGTATTCGGCATGAACCGCGTCCCGGTCATTGATCATCTGCCGGGTCTGGAAGTCAGGATCGCCTAACAAGCGCCTGAGATAGGCAATCACATCGTCAACGGGAGCGGCCATTGCACTCAGTGTGCCAGGTACGTACTTAGCGGGAGGGGTGAACGACATCGGTCGCCGAGGCCTCGGACAAGGCAGCAGCCGACCAGCTCGCAACGAGGTCGGCGCACCACCTGCACAGGCGGCGAGGGTGTGCCAAAGCTTCACGCAGATCCCATACCTCCGCAGGCGTTGCCCGATCGGATTGCTGGTCCTCACATATCGGGACGCTCTGTCCGAAGTGGTATGTCGTCGTCGCCGTATTGCGAACGAGGACCGGAATGCTCTGTACAGGTACCACGAACTACCTCCTCGACGGGGACCATTCAACCAGTTGCCCAGGAGAACTTGGACGGACGATCGCCTTGCCTGATCGCAATGGGATCTCCTCGCGAACCGCGTCGCTGCTCTCTCCGCTTGGGCAGACCGGGTTAAGTATGGTGACGACGGCCTGCATACATCCGTAAGGATGCGAGAGAGGAACGGAGACTTCCGCGTGACCGAGACAATCCGCACCGCCATGGAGGCCGCCAGTGCCTACCTACTCGAGCATCGAGACGAGGCTCGCTACACCGACTCTCCGGCCGTGGCACGTGTCGAAGAGGGCTTGCGCGTCCGCGTGGAGGGATCCAACGGCGAAGTCGCGATAACGGACATGCCCGGCGGGGTCGGCGGCGGCGGCTCGGCACCAAGCCCCGGCTGGTTTCTGCGAGCGAGCGTGGCTGCTTGCGTCACCTCACTGGCGGTTATGCGCGCCGCCCAGCACGGGATCAAAGGCTTCACCTGCGAGGTCGAAGTGGACAGCCAGTCCGACGACTACGGAATTCTGGGCCTCGATCCGTCGGTCCCGGCCGGACCGCTCTCGATGCGGATCAGTATCCGTGCAACAGCGGAAGCCAGCGAGCCCGACCTGGTAGCGGAAGTGGCCAAGTGGGCGGTGGATCATTGTCCGGTGTCCGATGCCATCAGACGTGCCATCCCGACCACCGTCGAGGTGAACAACCAACCGTCCTAACGTCTGACCCGCGCCTGCGTCATACTGTTGGTTCTCCCACCGATGACAGGTCTCCTCCAACCCTGAGGTCCGGCCCCGAACAAAAACCGACATGCCTATTGTCAGTCTCACGCATCGGCTTGAACCGATTGTGACGGTCAGCGACACTCGTGAATCCTCGAGGAGACTGGGGCGGTTCTCGGCCGGAACGGTGTGGTCGATATCCTCGCTGTCCCCGTCGCGATCACGCGACATAGCGGAGTGAGTTGGTGGCCCGATCGCCCTTGGCAACAGTCGCGTCGGCAGCGTCGTCGATCATCTTCTTCAGGTCGCCGATGTCGTCGGCGCGGTCGACCCGCCTCCCGATTGGGGCCAGAACCAGCCCCGGCATCGTCCCATCGAAGAGGGCCCCTTGTCGGCGAGCCGAATCCGCCCCGTTGATCGCATCCATGGTGTCGGCCTCGTCTCGAACGCTGGCGTCTTCGAGCCCTATTGCCAGCAGGCTGAAGGCCGCGCTCGCACCCCGCCGCCTCACAGCGGCGACGGCGGTCATAGAGTTGGCCTGGTGGATGTGGAATACCCCCGATTCGGTGAGATCGTCATCGCCGGGTTGCGATTCGACCACGACGTAATAGTTGAAAAGGGACGGGTCCGTCGTCGGAAAAAGGGCCCCTCGAAGCCTTACCGGGACGGGTTCGGACACACCCCTTTGTCCGCCGACGAGGAGATCCCCTGGTCGGCTCCGAGGCTGGTGATCGGTACCGGAGCCGACGGCCGCCTCCCAGTGATGGACGAGGTGCGCCACTTGGCCGAGGTCCGGGGGGTTGAGGTGGTCGAGCTGCCCACCGCCGAGGCTTGCCAGTTGCTGCGCTCGGCCCGGCGCAAGGAGGTCAACGCCATCCTCCATGTCACCTGCTGATCGGCCGCAGGTCCGAAGGAGCAGACCGGTGCTGGAAACGGTGGTGACGCTGACGACGGCCGCGGTCCTGGTCTTGTCCGGTCTCTGGTTGCTGCAACGACGTCTGATCTACTTCCCGGTCTCGGAGGTGGCGCCGCTCTCCACGAGCCTCCCCGGCGCCCGCACCGTCGAGATCAATACCGACGACGGCCTCACTTTGACCGGATGGTTCGTGGCCCCGCCCGCCGCAACCGCGGCTGTCCTGGTGCTCAACGGGAATGCCGGCAACCGGGCCGACCGCGCTCCCCTGGCCAGGGCCCTGGTCGAACGCGGATATGAGGTCCTGATTTTCGACTATCGGGGTTATGGCGGAAATGAGGGGTCGCCATCCGAAGAGGGGCTGGCCCTGGATGCCAGGGCCGCAATCACCGCCCTTGCCGAGTCGGCCAGTGTCGACCGCATTGTCCTGTTTGGCGAATCGCTGGGGGCGGCGGTGGCAGTCCGTCTGGCGGTCGAGTCGCCCGCAACGGCCC
>JANMST010000485.1:0-8229 GCA_031389635.1 Acidimicrobiia bacterium
CGATGGCGATCCAGGTATCCAAGGTCCGTCTGGTGTCGAACACTCACCACCGACACGATCGGGCCCTGGTGCCCGTTCCGAAGCAGCTCCACGATCATCGCGTTGTGGGGCGCTTCGCCGGTGCCGGTGGCAAGGAACACAACTTGATGCTGGGGGTCCCTGACGGTGGCCAATGTGTACCTGCCGGCAACCTTAGGCCCGAGGTAGATGCGATCGCCCGGGCGTTTGAGGGCCAGGCGAGGAGTGAGGGCGGGTATCCGCTCCGAGGAGGGCGGCACCAGAACGATGTAGAACTCGAGTTCGGGGCTCCGACAAGGGTCGAAGAGATAGCCACGATCATCGAAGAGCGGGCTCGAGATCGAATAGGAGCGCCTGATCAATCGCTCCCACGACCGCTCCAGGCCAGGATCGTGGGCACCGTCAGCCCGCGGCTCCCAATAGCCGAGCCCGAGCGAGGCGTACTGTCCCGCCAGATGATGCGTGTCTCCATGGTCCGGTTTGACCCTGAGCAGCCACAGATCCGAATGGGATCGCTCGAAGACTGAGATCGAAGCGTTGTAGTGGGTGCCTCGCAGTTCATCGAACTGGGCCCGGTCCGCCAGGCGCCAGGCGCGCGGGCGTGCTTGGGCGGCCGACAAGTCCGGGAAGTGCTTGGCCCGAACTTGGTCCCAGGCGCGTCCCGGCAGGACGGTCGCAACGCCCGCCGGGAGAAGGCTCGGTCGACCTGATGGATCGAGCAAATAGACGGTCTCGTCGGTCACGCCGAGGACCGCTATACCAAGCGACTCCAGCAGGCCATCGCCCCGATCACCCAACCGGAACACCACATGATCGAACTGCAGGTCGGGCGTTCTTCGATCGTTGAAGTAGACCATCGGGAATCCACCGACTTCTCCGAGCCCGTCAGGCCGCGAGTTCCAGAGGATGGTCGCTCGCCTCTCAGCTTCGAGCCGCAACAGGTGGCGGCGCGCCAACCGCGAGAGTGCCCCCAGGTCCGCTCCACCCAGGGTGAGGACGACGTTGGCCCTGCGCCCGGCCAGCCTCCACGCATACTCGGCGGCGTCTTCGTCGGTCCCCACGATCATGACATCGGATTCGAAGACGTCGATGTCTGGAGGGTTGAGGTGAACCCGGTCGATCAGCTCCGGAGGTATTGGATAGGCGGGAGGATCGGACTCAGAGGCGGGGCGGCTCGCGATGGCAACCACCCGTGCCATCACCTCTAGTCGGCCGGCGTCGACGAGTAGCCGTCCTCCAGGCAGGCCTGCAATCTCGCTAACCGGAGTATGAAACTCGACCGACAGAGTGTGGTGGCCGATGACCTCTGGAGCGGCTACTTCTTCGCCTGGTTCGAGTATCAGAACCCGCTCGACGCCGGCTTCCCGAGCCTGAATTGCCAGGGACAACCCGGCGAGGGTGCCACCCACAACGACAAGATCGGTCTGCAGCTGGTCCACACCCCGACTATCGCATTGACACCGCCATCGCGGAAATCTGTCACAGGCCTCTGATACGTTCTGGATCATGAACACGAACTACGAAACCGACCATGAAAGGACTCCCGAGGTCCTGGCCGACCGTGAGCTAGTCGGCGCACTCGGCCTGCTGGCAGCTTCGGGGGTCGGCGCTGAGGTGGTCTACACCGGCGACGCCGACGGGTGTCCCTACTGCGCGTTGCAGGTGCTTTCTGAAGCCGCATGAAGCCGGCCGTCGAGCATCGGCACCGGTGACACAACGTATTGCCGCACAGCCGGCTCTGAAGCAGCGCGCCGTGGCGCTTAGGGCCTCAGCACCGAAACGGACCAGAATCAACCCCGTGGATCTGAGGATCGGACCGGACGACTGGGAGAGTGTCATCGTTGAGGTGGACGGTCCGCAGCTCGTCGTAGCGGGACCCGGTACCGGCAAGACCGAGTTTCTGGTCAGGAGAGCCCATCACCTGATCGAATCGGGAAGTGCCGTCGCGGCCGAAGTCCTGATTCTTGCCTTCTCGCGGCGGTCGGCTGGTGAGATCGCCGAGCGCGCAACGTCGCCGCTCACCTCCGCAAGCCCGGTTGCCACGACCTTTCACTCCTTTGCCCACAGGCTTCTCGAGGCCCATGGGGGCGAAGTGTTCGGATGGCACGAGATCCCGACGCTATTGACCGGGCCCGAACAGATCTCACTTGTATCGGAACTGCTGGCCGAAGAGGACCCTTCGTCGTGGCCGGCTCTCTACCGACCACTGCTTCGGTCTCAGACTCTGTCCGAAGAGGTCGGCGACTTCCTTCTCCGTTGCCGTGAGCGCCTCCTCTCCTCCGACGACATTCGCCAGCGAGCATCGGAGCGGCCGCAATGGCGCGCTCTGCCCGACTTCATGGATCGCTACGACAGCGAACTACGGGCGAGGCGTCGCGTCGACTACGGGGCATTGCTGGCCATGGCCGTTGAGGCCCTCGAGCGGCCCGAGATCGCAGAGGCAGTGGCGACACAGCACCGCTATGTGCTCGTCGACGAATACCAGGACACGACTCCCGCCCAGGCCCGGCTTCTCGAATTGGCGACCTTCCCCCACCGCAATCTGACCGTCACCGGCGACCCCTACCAGTCCGTCTACTCGTTCCGCGGAGCGGAACTGGCCAACGTGGCGGATTTCTGCGAGCGGTTCCGCGATCTCGATGGGAAGCCGGCCCGCAGGCTCATACTGACCACCAGCTTCCGAGTCCCCGAAGAAATCCTCAGTGCAGCATTGCGCATCGTCACGGGCGGCGATCTGCCGGGAGCAGCCGGGCCGGTGATACCCGCTCCGCACGCCGGTCGGGTAGAGGCATACGTGTTCGACCAGGCCAGCGCCGAAGCTGAATGGATCGCAAGCCAGGTCGAACGCATCCACGTCGAAGAGAACCTCGCCTACTCGCGAATCGGCGTGCTCTCACGGTCAAGCCGTACCCTTATGCCAGAACTCTCGAGGGCGCTCGAGCGCCGACGGATCCCCCACAACACCTCCGATCGCCGGATGGTCGACCACCCGGCCGTGCGAATCATCTTCGACCTGGTGGAAGCCGCCTGGACGGAGTCGGAGGCGAGCCAGAGGAATTCGGGCGAAGGGGCAGTGGGCCCAGCAATGGACGCCAGCGGTCTGCTGGACCAGGCCGATCGAGCAATGCGGCGCCTGCTGTTGGGTCCGCTCTTTGCGATGTCGCTCTCGGCCGAGCGAGATCTGGTGCGAGAGCGGCGCCGGACCGGCAAGAGATGGGACGAGATCCTCACTGCTCACCTTGGCGAGGCGGCGGCCGTCGGCGCGCTGCTGGCCGATCCTGGTTGGGCAATCGCTGAATCTGCGTCCACCGGTTTCTGGAAGATCTGGACGACGATCCCCCAGTTCGAACGAATGGTCGAGGATCCTGGGCTCGGCGAATTTCGCACCGCCTGGGCCGTTTTCTCTCAGGCGCTCGACAGCCAGTTCGAACGCGACCCATCGGTGACGCTGGCCCGCTATCAACGACAGGCCGAGGCGGAGGACTTCGAGGCCACGACGCTTCTAGCCCTGCAGCGGCCGGGACGGGATCAACTGACCCTCACGACGCTGCACCAGGCCAAAGGCCTCGAATTCGATGTTGTGTTCATCGCCGATGCAGCCGAGGGCAGCTTCCCCGACCTGAGGCGGACCGCCGCCCTGCTACGCCCCGAGATGCTGTCTCCAGACCAGTCACGGTCACCGGAGGCGTCGATGCGGTTCCGCCTCCAGGAGGAGATGCGGCTCGCCTACACAGCCATGACTCGGGCCAAGCAGCGGGTTATCTGGACCGCCACGTCAGCCGCGATCGACGAAGGTGAGCGTCGGCCATCACGATTTCTGCTGGCAGCGTCCGGACATTCCTCGTTTCGCGAAATCGGGCCCCCACAATCCGATGATCATCGGCAACCGATCACATCCGCCGAGGCACAAGCCGCGTTGCGCCGCACGCTGACCGACCCGTCGGCACCCGCGGTCGAGCGACTGAGCGCCCTCTCGACTCTGTGCGACCCCTCCGGGAACCGCTGGTCCGCGGTCACCTTCGCCGGCTCTGCTGAACGGGGACCCGACACCGGGGTCGTGACGGCGCCGTTCCGGCTCTCACCGAGCCAGGCCGAGACTTACGATCGCTGTCCCCGCCAATACGCATTCGAGCGAAGGCTCGGAGCCGGTGACACGTTCTCACCCTACGCCCATTACGGATCCCTGATCCACCTGGTGCTCGAGCTCTCCGAAGCACAGGCGATCGTGATCCAACAACCTCACAACACCCTGAGCGAGACACTCGACATACTCGAACAGGTGTGGGTCAGCGAAGCCGACTTTGGTTCACCGGTCCTCAACGATGCGTGGAAGTCGAAAGGCCGCGAGCTGCTGACAAAGATGCACGAGAAGTGGCCGGGTGGCAGCGCCATCCCCACTCATACCGAGAAAAGCTTCGAGCTCGACATCGACGGGATCACCTGGGTCGGACGGGCCGATCGGATCGAACGCCATCACGCAGGACAGCTGCGGGTGATCGATTACAAGACCGGCTCCCGGCAGCCGACAGTGGCCGAGGCCAGCCAGTCGTTGCAACTCGGTTTCTACCTCTTGGCCGCTGGCGCCGATCCCGACCTGACCGCCCAGGGGCGCCCTACTGAAGCCGAGTTCTGGCACCCGGCGGCGAGCGGCACCAACCCGGTCCGCAAGTTCGACCCGGACAACCTGAGGCTGGTCGAGTCCAAGCTTCGAACCATCGGAGCCGGAATCGCCGCCGAGGCATGGCCGGCGACACCGGGAGTCCATTGCGGGTATTGCTCGGTCCGACTGATCTGCCCGGCCTGGCCCGAAGGCCGCGAGGCTTTCGTATGACAATCACTCCCACCCCAGAACAGCTCGAGGTGATCTCGGCACCGCTAGGCCCCATCCGGGTCGCCGCCGGGGCCGGAACCGGCAAGACGACCACAATCGCCCTCAGAGTCGTGTCGCTGGTTGCCGACAGCGGCCTCGAGCCGGAACGAATTCTCGGGATCACCTTCACCAACAAAGCCGCAGCCGAGTTGTCCGACCGGATCCGGGTCCTGCTCACCCCGCATATCGAGCCCGGTCGTGAAGTTGAGGTGCACACTTATCACGGTTTCGCCGCTCAACTCTTGCGCGAGTTCGGTGCGCTGGTCGGAGTCGAGCGAACCTCCAAGGTCATAACCCCGACCTTCTCACGGCAGCTCTTGAGATCTGTGTTGTACCGGGTTCCTCTGGCGTCGATCAACGTCTCTGATCGCAACAATATCGAACATCTGCGGCGACTCGGCTCCCAGCTCGGCGATCATCTTCTCCTCCCCCAGGACGTGGCAATTCCCGACGGACCCGCCGACGAGCCCTGGCTCTTTCGGGCCGATCTGCTCGAGGGGCTCAGGCACTATCAAGCTGAAAAGACCAGGCTCGGTGTCACCGACTACGCCGACTTGATCGTGCTGGCCCATCGCCTGGTGACCCAGCACCCCGAGGTTGGCGCCGAGCTGAGGCAGCGGTACCAGGCGGTGATGCTCGACGAGTACCAGGACACGAACCCTGCTCAACGTGAGCTCTTGCGGGCTCTCTTCGGGTCAGGGTTTCCGGTGATGGCGGTCGGCGACATCGATCAAACGATCTACGAATGGCGAGGAGCTTCGCCTCACAACTTCGAACAGTTCCCCAGTCACTTCTGCCACCCCAACGGAGCCGACGCATCCACGGTCAATCTCACTGCCAACCGCCGGTCGCTGCCGAACATCGTCGAGGTTGCCAACGCCATACGCGCCAAGACCGGATCCGGCCAGCCGTCGCTAGCACCGCTTACCGATCGCATCGGCGGTGAGGTCGTCGTCGCCTGGCACGACAACGCCGTCGTCGAGGCTGAATGGATCGCCCGCAACCTGGCCCAACTGGCGCCGTCGCACCGCTGGAAGGACATGGCTGTTCTGTTTCGAAAGAACAAGGACATGATCCTGGTCCACGACGCCCTTCGGGCCGCAGGCATTCCCGTCGAGGTCGCCAACCTCGGGGGTCTCCTCGGGGTCCCGGAAGTGGCCGATCTGCACGCCTGGCTCCGCATCCTGCAGACCCCGGAGGATGCACCTGCGTTGTATCGAATCGTCATCGGGAGCCGGTTCCGGCTGGGGCTCGGAGATCTCGCCCATCTCGCCAGATGGGTGACGAGGCAAGAGCGGAGCGATCGGGCGCTCACGGTCGAAAGCCCGGGCCTTCCGTCCGATCGCACCGAGCACGACCAGGCTCCGGCCCGGACCATGCTCGAAGCCATCGACCATCTCGACGAGATGCTGGACATCCGGAGAGGAGCACGCGACGGTTTGGAGCGATTCGCCTCGGAGTACCGCCGCCTTCTGGAAGCGGCCCAGGGCGTGAGCCTTGTCGAGTTGTGCCGGCGGATTCTCGACCTGACCGGCGCCTGGACCGACCTCGCGGCACTCTCCGATACCGAGCAGTTGACTGCCCGTCTCAACCTCTATCGCTTCCTCGATCTGGCCGAGGACTGGAGTCCTCTGGAAGGGCGTCCGTCGCTGGCGGCGTTCATCGAGTATCTCGCCCTGATGTCGGAGGACCAAAACGAGGAACTCGATACGGCGCGGCTGTCCGGGGAGGACGCCGTCACCCTTGTGACGGTTCATCGCGCCAAAGGGCTCGAGTGGGACATCGTGTTCGTCCCGGCGTGTTACGACAAGAACTTCCCCACCCAGTCGCAGGGCTTCGACAATCCGTACGGGCCGACCAAGACTGCAGGAAAATTCCTTCCCTACGAGTTCCGGCTCGATCGTCAATGGCTGCCACCGCTCCACCCGGGCATCGACAAGAAGGCTGCCGACGACCTCCTTCGAGAGGTCCACCTACGACAGGAGTGGCGCATCGCTTACGTGGCGGCAACTCGAGCCAAACAGCGGTTGTTCGTGAGCGGGGCCTGGTGGTACGGGCACCCGGAGCCGAAGGCCAAACCGTCCAGGCCGAGCGAACTCTGGAATGTGGTGGCGAGCCAACCGTGCACCAGGGTCGAGTCAGAGCCCGGAGACGAGCCGATGGCGCCGTTGCTGCTGCGGTTCGAGCCCGACGCGCCCGCCCCCGATCCCCTGTTCCCAACAGGGTGGGACGCGGCCCTTCGGGCCGAGTTGGCAACTCCCGGATGGGCTATGCAGGAGGCCGAAACGAGGGGCCTCAGCGACGGCTTCGCAGCCCACACCGCGGCGGTGCAGCAGATGCTGTTTGATCTGCCGGCCATCTCGCTTGCCGCTAACGACTCCCTGATTTCGACGTCTGTCACCGGACTCGTCACATACGCCCATTGCCCGCAGCGTTTCTTCTGGTCCGAGGTGGAGCGCCTCCCTCGCCGTCCCAACCCGGCGGCCCGGGCCGGCACCAGGGTTCATCGTCAGATCGAACTCCATCAGCGCGGTCAAATCCCCCTCGACGACTTCGGCCCGGAGCTCTACGACGGCGACGGCTACGAGATCGCTGGCGAGGACACCCTCGCCGGCGCCGTGGCCGGTCCATTTCAGATGTTCGCCGGGAGTCGTTTCGCCCGGGCCAGAGCCCGCATGATCGAAACGCCCTTCCACATGGTCCTCTCTGGCGTCAGGCTCCGAGGGCGGATCGACGCCATCTTCGAGCCTGAGCCGGGACACTGGGAGATCGTCGACTTCAAATCGGGCAGGCCCCGTTCTGAGCCGTCCGGACACGTCCAACTTGAGGCGTATGCGGTGGCCGCCGAGACCGGTGCACTCGGGCCTCCCCCCGACCGAATGACTGTGACTTTCGCCTTCCTCGGAGGTGGCCTGAACGAACGGAGCGAAACCGTCGACGCGCCCTGGCTGTCAACTGCCCGCAACCGGCTGGCAGGTCTGGCGGAAGGCATCTCCGCAGGTAGCTACGAGCCGCGGCCCGGTGAGGGCTGCTCCGGGTGCGACTTTCTCCGGTTCTGCCCAACAGGCAAGGCCCACGTCGCTGCAACTGGTTGAGGAGCCGGCCGCATCTGTTCAACACAAAGAGGAAAGGCGGGTCCTCATAAGGTCCCGCCTTTCTTGATTCACCTTCGGATGTCAGTCGCAGTCCTAGCTGAAGAGGGCTCTCAGCTTGTCCTGGACGGTGTCGATGGCTTCGCCGGACTTCTCCTTGATGGTGCCCACCAATCGATCCCAGGAGCCACGAGCGGAGTCGAGGTCATCGTCGGTTATGGAACCCCAGGTCTGGCGAATTTGTCCCCG
>JANMST010000499.1:0-1878 GCA_031389635.1 Acidimicrobiia bacterium
GGTGTTGCGGGAGTTGCTGGCTTCGGCCGGCCGCCAAAGAACTCGATGGAAACCGAGTAGTCGATGAAAGTTGCTCACCTCACCACGGTGGATCTCAGCCTGCAGTTCCTGATTCGTCCGCAGCTTCTGTCCATCGTCGAACTCGGCGGTGAAGCCATCGGGATCAGCGCTCCCGGGGAATGGGTCGAAGGTCTTGAGTCGGCGGGGATCCGTCACATTCCTCTCGAGTCCTCCACCAGGGGGGTGGCGCCGTCGAGCGACCTCAAGGCGGCCATGCAACTGTGGAAGACACTCCGCCGGGAACGGCCAGACATCCTTCACACCCACAATCCCAAGCCGGGTCTCTACGGGAGGATCCTGGGACGGCTCGCCGGCGTTCCGATTGTGGTCAACACCGTCCATGGCCTCTACGCCACACCGGACGATCGGCTCGTCAAGCGCCTCGTGGTCTATGTGCTCGAAGCTGTTGCCGCCCGGTTCTCCGACGCCGAGTTGATTCAGAGCTCGGAGGACCTTGCCCTGATTTCCAAGTGGCGGATCGCTCCGGCCGGGAGGGCAAAGCTGCTGGGCAACGGCGTCAACCTGGATCGATTCAGCCCCGAAGGGGGCCGGGGCCGGGCAGCCATGCGGGCCGATCTCGGGCTCGAGCCGGATCAGGTCGCAGTTGGCATGGTGGGACGCCTGGTTGAAGAGAAGGGTTATCCAGAGCTCTTCGAAGCGGCTCGCCAGCTTGACGATCGCTATGTGGTTTTCGTCATCGGTCCGGACGACACCTCCAAGGGCGACTCACTTCCTGCCGAACTGGTTGAGAGAGCTCGAGCCGACGGGGTCCGATTCCTGGGCATGCGAAACGACGTCGACGATCTCTATCGAGCCCTCGACATCTTCGTGCTGCCCTCTCATCGGGAAGGATTTCCCCGGGCCGCGATGGAGGCGGCCGCCAGCGGGCTGCCTGTAGTTGCCACTGACATCCGCGGCTGTCGGGAGGTGGTGGAGGATGGCGTCAACGGGCTCCTGGTGCCGGTGCGCGATCCCGCTTCGTTGGCGAAGGCGATCCAGACGATCGGCGATGATCCCGAACTTCGGGCGAGGATGGGGAAGGCTGGCGACCAGAGAGCTCGCCGCCTCTTCGATGAGTCGGCGATCGTCGAGACCATTCTGGATGCCTACCGGCGGGTGGCGATCAAGAAAGGTTTGGTCAGGTTGGCCGAAGCGCTCGGGGCCGGGAAAGAGACCGTCGTCATTCGTCGGGCCCGCCGCTCGGATGCCACGGGGATAAGCCGGATGCACATGGAGAACATCTCCACCGGCTTCCTCTCCAGCCTTGGACTGGGGTTTCTGACCCGGCTCTACAGGGCAATGATTGCCTGGCCGCAGGCGGTCGTGTTGGTGGCCGACGCCGGAGCGGGCCCGGTCGGATTCGTGGCAGGTGTGGCCGACACGGGGGCTTTCTACAAACATTTCGTTGTGCGCTCGGGGGTGCCGGCAGGTCTGGCCGCGTTGCCTGCGCTGTTGCGGCCATCGGGCTTTCGCAAGGCCTGGGAGACCCTGAGATACAACGAGGAAGAGGGCGGTGCCGGTGCCGGGGTCGAGGCCGAGTTGCTGTCGATGGCGGTGGACCCACCCTTCCGAGGCAAGGGCCTGGGCCACAAGCTAGGTATGGAACTCCTGGCCGCCCCTGTGATCGTCGAGGGCGGTGCGGTCAAAGTGGTAGTCGGCGCCTCCAACCCGGTCGCGATCGCGGCCTATCAGAAGATGGGCTTCGTAGACGCCGGCTCAATAGAAGTCCACGCCGCCGAAACCTCCAAAGTCCTGATCTGGTCGGCCTAAGACCTTGTTCTGGCGCGAAGAACCCGCACCAGGGTGCGGGTTCGTCGC
>JANMST010000526.1:0-5280 GCA_031389635.1 Acidimicrobiia bacterium
CAGCACCAAGAGCTTGACGGGCCGGCCGCTGACCGAGGTTGAATCGGAGCAAGTGGTGGCTTCTGACGATGATGACGGCAAGTCGAGCGATCCGTTCGACGAGCTGGATTCTCCAGACTTGGTTTCGCGCCAAGGCAACAGTGGGGAACTCCAAAGGGGCGTTCCGCAAGACCTCCCGGGATCGGTTCCGATCCCCGTCATCCTTGTGGCGTTGGGTCTCTCCGTAAGCCTGCTTTTCTTTTCCCTGGGTCCTTGGGGCTCCAAGCTGTTCGAGCGCTTCCTGGAACCGTGATCGACTAGTTGATCGGTTGGAAAAAGCGGTTCTGGCGCGTAGGTCCTGTCCCCTGACGTCGATCGGCCGCCCCAAGAGCACCGCTGCCTGCTCGGAGTGCGCCCGGAGCTTGCCTCCTAACCTCGGTGACTAGTCATAGGGAGGCAAACCCTTTCCATCCACCTGAAATCCCGGGCCCAGCCGATAGATTGACTATGGACTTCATTACCGCTCTTTTGGAAGTGTTGATCCCGAGTCGAGCCGCCAAGGCCGAAATGGAGTCGCTCCGCCTGGGTCTTCTCAGGCTCGCCACCGTACCCGAGGGGACGACGACGAAACAGCAGCGGATGGCCCAATCCGGGCAGTAATCGGCCCCCGAGTGAGGACGAAGGCCACAGCGGTCAGGGGTATGGATTTGAGTTTGAGGTGGGGCAACAGCGGATGTCGAAACAATGGTGAGGCGGGCGTGAATGGTGGACATCAGTATCGATTTGCAGAAGGACCCGGAGCGTCCCGAAGCAATCGAGTTGGTGCGAGGCTGGGTTGCCGCCTATCTCGTCTCATCTAGAGACAGCGCCTCAGGTGAGGAACTGGCTACCTACATAGCCGCCAACGCCTCGATCCTAAGTGATCGCCGCGAGGTGGAGACCTTGAAGGTCCTTCTTCATGCAATCGACTACTCCGCTCAGACGATCAGGCATCTGCTTGGCATGTGCGCATACGTTTCCGCCGAGCGGGACGACGAGGACCCCCAGAACGTCGACCTCTTCGTTGGCCTCCGAGAAGCTATATGGGAAGGCACGAGAGGACTCGACCCCGCCGAGGTGTGAATCGACGTTTGATCGGCGCTCGGGTCGAGCCACGCTGTTACGACCTCGAGCGCGCCGCCAAAGTTGCCAACCGGAGGGGCCACTGCACGAAGTCGCTGAGGCGCTCCTTACGGCTAGGCGTTTGTGCGTTGCCATTCGTGTTGAACCGAATCTCGGCGTCGGTCTTTACAAACCGGTTACCGACTAGGACCAGGGGTGGACTCATGCGATACGGATCCACTCCCAGGAGGGGCTTTCCCAATGCGGCCCCGCCTGCTCCCAGAGGAGCCTTGATCATCTTCTCGTAACTGACGATTGCTCGGTGGGTTCGCGGATGCGTGAGGTAGGTCAGCCATGCCAGAACACTGACGACCATCATGTAGACGTTTGCTTGGACGACTCCTTTGTCCCCTGTCTTTCGGAACGATTGGGCCACGAAACTGGGCCGCCTGACGAGGAAGACCAACCGCACCCTCTCGTGCCCGAGCAGTCGCCTGAGTACCAACGCCCGACGGGGGTAGTGAGAGCTGTCAACGACTATCGGACTACCGCTCTCCTTGGCTACCGCCTTCAGCACCTCAAGGGTAAGGCGCTCATAGCCGGGGCCTTGTCGGCGTCGGGCGACCTGATTGACGATGCCCGCCGGGTGTTCGAACAGCCGCTTGTAGTTCGAACTGCGGTTCGGCAAAGGACCGACGTGGCTTCGTACCCTTTCCCAAAAGGGCTGGCTGCGGGGCACCGTGCTGATGCCCTCCAGGTTCGCCCAGTCGCAAAGCTCCCCAGCGAAGAACACCCCGTCGCTTTCGCCGAGAAGAGTACCAAGGAGCGTGCTACCTGAGCGCGCCGCGCCCATGATGAACACCACACTGGGCGCATCAATCGCTAGCGCCTTGCTATCGACGGGCTCGGTCGGAACCATGAAAGAGCTCTAGCTGTCGCTCATCGGTTGGTGCCTCTGACGGCCCGCTGTCGACAAGCTGGGATCGCGGTGCCCTGCCGCGGCGGTTGCCGCTGCGCCTACCCACCTTGGATGACTCCATGACGTCCAGAGCATTGTCGTCGGTCAAGTTCTCGTCTGCCAACGCGTTCAGGTCCACGGTTCGCATACCTGCGGCGTTTGCAGACAACTTGTGCCTCCCCCGGGGACGCGAGAGCCACGCAGAGACGGGCAGGATCACCACCCAGGAAAGGACGAGAGCGACGACAGCTGCCAATGCAGTAGTTTGCAATCGGGGGGTCTCGTCGACAAACGGACCGACTTCCTCATTGGTGATGAGTTCATCGACCGAATTGACCGTGCGATACTCGAACTCCTCTAGATCGTTGGCGACGGTTGCCTCCTCCCACGCTGCTTGCGCGGTCTCGAGCTCGGCCGTGAGTCGTCGATGAATCAGCATGGCTGCGCCTAGCTTCGGAAGCAATGCCTCGAGCTCTCGACGGCGCGCCGAGAGCTCGGTCTGGTACGTCTCGCCATAACTCAATGCCTGTCCGGTTGTTATCTGCTCATCGAGCTGTGCGATCTCGTTGAGGACGCTTCGGTACTCGAACTCCGGATCGAATACCGAGGTTCCTCTAAAGAACTCCTCCATCGCGGCCTCGGCCCGATCGAGTCGTTCGGTCGCTCGCCCCAGCAGAAACTGGGTCCGCTCGAATTCGCCCCTAGCAGCGTCATCGAGAACCCGCCGGGCGAGGGCACCTACCGTTGACTGGGCCACAACCTCGTTCGGGTGAAGAAATGAAAGGGCAACCGACGACGTTGTTCCACGCCGTGAGGCATCGATCCGGTCGAGGTAGGTTTCTCTGTCGAGCCCGGGCACCTGGCTGACCACATGCTCCACGGTGGCGTCGGTTGTGATCAACTCGCTCAAGTCGGCAAGAAATAGATTTACGGCCGCCGCGGAGTCCTGGACGGTCGTTGGCGGCCGGATCACGGTCGTCGCGCGGTACTCAATCGGCGCTGCCGGTGTAGTCCTATACGTAGCCGCGGCCGCGGCGATCACAATCAAAATTGGCAGCACAACCACCATGCCGAGCCTTTCCAGGCCGCCACCGATTTCCCTGGTCTCGCTCATGTCGGGCCTCAGGTCTGGTTGGGTAGATTCGCTGCAAGAACTTGGTCATGACCACGGCCCTGGCGCCGTCGGGCGATCGCTACCTCAAAGGCATCCAGGTGCCGTCGGGCAACCTCGTCAAATGACAATATTCGGTCGGCAATCTGAGGTGAGGTAACCGGGGGAGCAGTCAACGCTTCCAAAATGGCTTGGCACCACGCGTCGCTGTTGTTGCCATCGACCAATCTGACGCCGACTCCCGCTGCGGCGCGGATGCCGGGCACGTCAGAGGCCACCACCGGTAGCCCGCACGCCAGCGCCTCAAGGACCGCGTTCGGATAGCCCTCGCTGGCGGAAGGCATCACCAATAGATCACTGCTCCGAAGAAGGTCAGCGAGAGCCCTCCGATCCGAAACGTGACCGAAGAAAGTCACGGGCAAACGTTTCGCCAGAGACTCGAGCCGGGCGCGTTCGGGGCCGTCGCCGGCGATGACGAACTCGACATCCACCGCCTTCACCAGATGCGCAAGCACTGAAATAGCCAGGTCGAACCGCTTGCTCGGAACGAGGCGGCCAACGCCGATGAGTCGCGGTCGCCGTTGAGGATCAAAGTCGGCTCGTTCGGATGGGTGGAAGACTCGAGGATCGAGCCCGTTCGGAATCGTCACTACCCGCGGGTCTTTGGCCCCGAGGCCGTGATCAGCGCGGATGAAATCGGTGACTGCTGTTGAGTTGCCGATGAAGCCGTCGGTTATCGGTCTGAGCATCCGGTTGATGACACTCAGGGCCGGATGACGATGGTCCTCGACCCCGCGCTCCGAGATCACCAGCGCCGGGCGCCGAGGGCCTGCTACCACAACTCGAGCAAACGCACTCGCACCCCACAAGGAGGCGTGCACCACCTCCGCATCACTCGCCAGGTGCCGGAGACGAACGGCTCGCCGGATGTCGAGCTTGTTGACTCCGTCAAGCTCGACGATCCCGACGCCTGCCGCGCGCAGCCTGTCGGTCAATTCCCAGCCGGTGGACAGCACGCAAAGCGTGGCCTCCCACAGTCGCCCCTGTGCGGCTTCGAGCATCCCGACCAGCTGGTGCTCGGTTCCTCCGGGGGCCATCCGCCCCATGACATGGAGAACTCTGATCATGAGGCAGTCACCCGGGCGTAGAGCTCCTCGGTCTGGTCGGTGACTGCATCCCATTGATACCGCAGCATCATTTGCTCCCCGGCAGTCCTGGCAGCATCACGCTCCTCGGTGGCGGTAGCGAGAGCGTCCGAAAGGGAACGGGTGAGCGCTGAAATGTCACCATGCGGATATAAACGACCACCGGGTCGAGATTGCGGGAGCACCTCGAGGTGGGCAGGGATATCGCTCAGCACGAGTGGCAAGCCGTGGGACGCAGCTTCGAGAACCGTCAGGGGAAGTCCCTCACGTAGGGAAGGTTGCACATAGACAGCTGCATTTGCATACAGGGCGGCGAGTTCGGCGCCGTAGACGAAACCGGGAAGGACCACGCGGGGATCCTCGTTGGCTAGCCCCTTGATTGTCAGCTCGTACTCGTCGGTGTAGCTGGAACCACCGACTATCACGAGCTGGTTGTTGGTCGCGATCCGGGAGAAGGCGCGGATCAATTGATCCACTCCCTTTTCCGGGATCAGCCGTCCCACGAACAGGAAGTACTCGCCGGTGCGGACTCCGAGCCGGTCCAGCACTCGGTCGTCTGTGTCCAGGTCGGCGCTCACGCCATTAGGAATATGAACTGTTAGTCCTCGGCGGCCGCTGTAGTGGTCGAGAAGATATGCGGCGACCACGACCACCGCGTCGGGAACGCGCTGGGAGATCCAGTCGCCGGCACGCAACACCCTGCGAGCAAAACGACCCCATTTGGCACCGTCGTAGTCGATTCCGTGGATTGTCTGTATCACCTTTGAGCGTGTGATCCACCGCGGAATCGGGGACCAAATGCCCGGGCCAAGGGCGTGGTAGTGGACGATGTCGAATCCTCGACCAACCGTAAGCAACGACGATACCCCGCTATGTATGGCCGCCTCGAGGTGCTTGGATTCGTAGGTCGGCGGGTACAGGAGCTTTACACCTCGGTAACTGGGCTTCGGGGAATCGGTGTAGTTGCGTCGGCAGAAAACAACGAC
>JANMST010000030.1:0-2816 GCA_031389635.1 Acidimicrobiia bacterium
GGATGGCCGCCGATGGCTTCATGTCCGCGGAGCGAGCGAGTTCCGCGGTTCCCTTTCTCGCGCATCTCCTCGGCCGATCGCTGGGGGACGACGATGCGAAGGTGGCCGACTCCGAGCCGGAGCAGCGGAAGAATCTGACTATCGCTGCAATTCTCGACTTTCTTTTCGCCCTCGCCGGCCGGCAAGAAGTGGTGGTCTTCCTGGAGGACCTCCACTGGGCCGACAGTCTCACTGTCGACACTCTGGCGAGGCTCCAACAGGAGATCAGCAATAGGCGGCTGTTACTGGTTCTTAGCTACCGTCCCCGTGAGGGCTCTGCCGACCGCATTGCTCAAGTGTTAGACGGTGCGGCATTCGTCGAGTTCGAGCTCGTTGGTCTGACGCCGCGGGAAACG
Organism: Acidimicrobiia bacterium; assembly: GCA_031389635.1. Lineage (GTDB taxonomy): Bacteria > Actinomycetota > Acidimicrobiia > Spongiisociales > ZC4RG35 > DATEEG01. The sequence continues at coordinate 396 of JANMST010000030.1, forward strand.
CAAATCCTCATCGGCAAGCTTCTCGCGATGAGCGGGCTACCCGAAGCTTTGGAAAGCGACATTATCGACCGCGCCCAGGGCAACCCGTTCTACGTCGAGGAATTGATCCGGTCTCTCATCCAAAGGGGCATCATCGCCCGCGAGAACGGTTGCTGGCAACCAACGACCACCGTCGTCGAATTCGACCTCCCGGAAAGCGTGGAAGCGGTGGTGATGGCCCGTTTTGATCGCCTCCCGCAAAGGGAGCGAACGGCCGCCCGGGCGGCCTCGGTCCTCGACCGGTCGTTTACCCGGCCCTTCTTCGCGGCTGTGGCGGGCAATGATCTGGTCACCGCCCTCGATGAACTCGTCACGGCCGGAATCCTCAGTCTGGAGCGAACCGACCCGGTGGTGGAGTACTTCTTCGTCCACGCCCTCACCCGTGAGGCCATCTATGGAAATCTGCTTCCTTCCCATCGGGCTCAACTGCACGAACGGGTAGGAGACACCCTGGAACGGCTTGACCCTCGGGACCTCGATCAGCTCGCTTATCACTTCGAGCGGAGTCGAAACAACCAGAAAGCGGTCGAGTACCTATTTCGGGCGGCCGATCGGTCGCTCGATTCTTTCCTGACCGAAGTCCCGCTCCGCTATCTCGACGGCGGCCTCGATCGGCTACCGCACCTGCCCGAGACCGATCAGCGCCGCTGGCGACCGCTCTACCGCGCCCGCAAAGGCGAACTACTTGAACGAATGGCACAGCACCGGAGCGCCCGGATCGAGCTAGAAGCCGCTCTTGCCGAGTTAGACGGCGGGACTTTCGAAGAAGCCCGCGCGTGGAGGCTGCACGGTCAGACTCACCGATTAGAGGGAGATTTCGCCGCCGCGGGCGAGAGTTACGACCGGGCCGAGCAGGCCCTTGCGCGCCTCCCCGGTGGCGACGTAACCGCCGCCAACCGGGCATGGATCGAGATTCAGAAGGAGAGAGCATATGCGCTCTACTTCGGGGGCAGGGGAAGCGAACTCCCGGCCCACAATGACAAGGTCCGGCCGGTAGTAGCCCAACATGGATCGATCGCCCAGCAAGTCGATCAAGCCCTGGGTGAGCTACTCAGCGGCTTCGTCACAGACCGATTCGTAGTATCGCCGGAGGCCGTACGAGCGGCCCGGGTTGTCGCAGATCTGGCAAGGATGGGTGCCGATGCGGGCCGGGCGGCAGAGGCCCTTTTCGTGTTCGGGTTCTCCTTGCTGTGGGCCGACCAAGTCGATGAGGCGGTGCAGACCCTCGGTGAGGCCGTGGAAGCCACTCATCGGGTGGGGGCAGTAGTGGAAGAGTGCCGTGCGCGGGCCTACCAGGCTATCGCCATGCGCCGGGCCGGGCTGGCTGACGAAGCCGAGATCAGTGCTCGCAGTGCACTCGAACTCGCCATCCACCTCGACGACGACTATTACGCCGGCCACGCCAAAGCGGTGCTCTGCTGGGTCGACTGGCACCGGGGCAACCCCGCCTGCGCCGAGACGGGCAAGGCCGCATACAAGGCGTGGGGGGACCTGAAGAGGGGCGATCTCGAGGGACTCAATTCTGAGTTCAGCTGGCTGGCCGTATGGCCGCTGGTTGCTGTTGCCGCCAACGAGGGCAACTACCAGTCAGCGGTCGTTCATCTGCAGTATCTACGCACCCCTTGGGAGCGACCCCTGCCTGAATTCCTAGCCCACGCCATCGAAGAGGCCATCGAGGCCCCAGATCTGGACACGATAGAGCGCTGCCTCGCCTTGGCGCGCCAGCATCAATTTCTTTGATTCGTCAACGAGTGCGGTAACACTACGAATTGCAGAGGTTTTCCGGAACGGCCATCAATCGCACGCCCAGAATCTATGGGAACAACCGCAACAGTCTCAATCAGGCCTCGTGGGCTGTGTCCAGGTCGTCCAGCCATCCTCTGTGTAGACGGTTCAACGGGCAAGAAGGTGGTTGGCAGACAGGATCACTTACCCACCCCTCAATGAAGTCCACATCCCCTTAGCGCCAGTCCATGCCTCGAAATGCGAATCTCACCCCGAGGGGTGAGATTCGCATTCGGTGGGGCAATGACCTGGTGGCTCAAGGGCATTTGCCTATTCGCGCACGGTATCTCAGACCGAACACGCCACCGACCAAGGCCGAAACGGCTCCCACGCTCGCGAGTGTCCACCAAGCTGAACCCGATTCGGTGATTTCCGCTTCAGCCGCAAGTTGCTGACCGTTTTGGTTCAAACCGGTGGTCGTTGACGTCGAAAAACCAGTTGTTGTTGCGAACTCTGCGGTCGTTGTGGTCGATGCCGGGGTGGTGGTCGTCGTCGTCGTCGAGGGCACCGTGGGCAAGGCACTTGGAGGCACCATGGTCGTTGTCGCCCCAGCGGTTGTGGTGACTTGCAACGTCGTGGTCGTTGTCGGAGGCCGAG
>JANMST010000197.1:0-5137 GCA_031389635.1 Acidimicrobiia bacterium
CGCGTAAACCTTGTTGTCCCTGACATACCGAACCTCGTAGCTACCAGGCTCGTCGGGTGCTGTCAGGGTTAGAGGGCTGCCCTCGGCCGTGTAGACATAGTCGAGATAGGCCCCCTCGGCGGCACCGACTGCGACGATCGTCACATAGTCACTCGGCCCGTCGGGCCCCGTCCAGGTCACATCGAAGTCACTTCCAGCGGCTACTTCCGTGGGCGCCTCGAGGGTGATGTCGAGCGGGGTCACTGTGATGGTGCTTGCGGCCATGGTCGCCGAGTCGAGGCCGCTGACGAATCGAATCTCGAACTCTCCATCCGCCATTGGGGCAATCAACGTCCCGGTGGGACCGTCGGAGATGTTGAAGTAACTTTCGTAGGTTCCCTCTCGGCTGGCGGCGGGGACGATGGTGATGTAGTCCCCGGGAGCTTCGATGGCCTCCCACGACACCTCGAACTCGGTTCCAGCCGCCACTTCGACCGGCAGTTGCAGAGTGATCTCGCGACCGACAATGACGATTGGAGCCGAGGCCACAGTGGCGTTGTCGACACCATTTAGATAACGAACCTCGTGGTCCCCGACAGTGGTCGGAGCGATCAGGGTGCCGGGTGATCCATCGGCGGTATAGAAGTAGTTGTAATAGGTGCCCTCGTCCGCGCCGGCCGGGACGATGGTTATGTAGTCGCCCTCGTTTTCGGGACCGGTCCAAGTAACTTCGAACTCGGTGCCGGCCTGAACGTCACCTTCGAACTCGAAAGTCGCATCGCCGGTCGCCGCCGCGGTAGTGGTGGTCTCGTCCGCTTCCGTCGTTGTGGTGGAGGCGGTCGTCGTCGTAGTGGTGGCGGTAGCGGCGGTGGTTGTGGTCTCGGCTGTCCCGCCTCCGCAGGCGGCGGCGAGCAAGAGGAAGACGATGAAAAGACGGGCGGGGGAACGCATTAACCCTCCAGGGGTCAACGAAGAAGAACGGTTTCAACCCCAGGCTAGTGGACCCATCCGGGCCACCGTGTACCACCAAAAAACCCGAAACCTAAGGTTATAGGCCGCGGTTTTAGCGGCTTATTGCATCGAGATTCGCCGCCCGGGCCAATCGGAGACGTGCCTCCTCGACTGCGTAGAGACCACCAAAGCCGACACTAGCAATGGCTTCGGCCACCGACTCCGTCACCCGGCTCGCCACTTTGCGACTCATACGTCTCCCGATCCAACCGGCATGGAGTTTGAGCATGAATCCCAACAGCAGGCTGAGAGCCAACGATCCAGCGATAAGCACAAGAGGCATCGGCACCGGTCCCAAATACGGAAGGTCAACCGTGGAGACAAGGAGTCCGCCGGGCCCGAAGAGAATTGTCAGGTACCAGGCGATCGCAAACAGCAGGACTGCACCAGACAGCAGTTGGATGAATCCCACCACCGGCCAGAGGATCGAAGCGGGGACGGGGAGCTCGTTCGCTGCGTGGCGGGTGGAGCGGTCAAGCGCCCTGGTAACTGCGGTCTCTGCTTCGTCCGCTCCGAGGCTTTTGAGGATTGCCGGCCGGCTGGCAGCGGGCCCCGCCCCGGCGGCCCTGACGAGAGCCGCCCGAACCGGGTTGAGGATATGGCCCAGGCTTCCACGTCGGCGCCAGTCAGCCAGATAGGCGGCCGGGTCGGCTTTGCGCTTCTTCCGCCCGGTCAGCAAAGACAACAGTGAAAGGATCCTGGCCAGGAGCGACCCGCCCTGCCGGCGGGCCTGGTGCAACACCGCCTCCTGCATCTGGCGAGACACGCCGGAGGAATCGACCAGTCCCAGCGCCCCGTGCACCGCCTGGATGGTGGCTTCCTCTCGGTCTTTGATCGCCAAGAGCGGTGAGTAGGGAGCACCCGGGCTCAGGCCGGCCGCCCGAGCAATGGCATCCACTTCGGTGGCGGCATCTGTGGCGAGCTTGGCCGCCACAATCGCCTTGCCGTCGGCGGCCCGGCTCAATTCGCCTCGCAACACGTCGATGCCGGTGCCATTGGCTGCGGACACCATCACGATCGGCGCGTTCTCAATTCCGGCGGCCGCCAACCGCCGCCTGAGATCGTCGATCAACATCTGCTGTTGCTTGCTATCGAGGCGGTCGGCCTTGTTGAAGATGAACCGCATTCTCTCGGAATGTGGCGCCAGCCGCCGCAGGTACTCGTGGAGCCGTTCGTCGTCGTACTTCTCGGGGTCGACCACCCAGGCCACGGCGTCGATGCGCCGCAATAGTGCATCGACGGTCGCCCGGTGCTCGAGGCGGACGCTGTCGACGTCGGGGAGATCGAGAATCGCAACCCCGGACAGATCCTTCCTTTCATGACCGACCACCTGTTCAATCTCGAGCCAATCCAAGAGTGGCTGTAGCTCCAGGCGGCCCTCATTCGCCACCCAGGCGAGAGGCTGTTCGGTGGTCGGTCGCAGGGCCCGGGCCGGACTGACCGACTCGCCGGCGAGAGCATTCAGCACCGACGACTTCCCAACTCCGGTTCCTCCCGCCAGGGCCAGCACGTAGACACCACCGGGGAACCCGAGCCGCCGCTCGATCCTCTCGATCAACTCCTGGGCCGAGCGGACATGGACGGCCAAACCAAGGTCCTCGGCTGCGGCCGCGGCCTGTCGCAAGCTCTCAAACGGGGTCATGTCGACCCGGCCGTGGCGGCGAGTGCAGTCCGCTGAAGTTCGGCTGCCAGGTCGGTCCTCTCCGACAACGGCCCCAAAGCCACGATGAATCGCTCCTGATCTGCCTCGAACACCGCGTCAAGGATCTGGTCGAGCCGGGCCCGGGCCCGGTTGACGAAAGCCGCGACGTTGCCCTCACCGAAGATGGCCTCCAGCAGCTTCTGGTTGAGCACCGCCGTGGCGGCGCCGATTCCCAACTCGGCTCCGGTGAGTCCGCCGGTGTGAACGAAGACCGCAAGGATTGCGCTGGTACCAAGGACATTGAGGCCGATGCTGGCCACCTGCGCCCTGCCCTTCCGCTGGGCGCCAATGGTTCGAATCTCGTCGCCAATCTCGTCCATCCATTCGGCCAGGCGCGCGTCAAGTTTCGGCGCCAACTCGGGCGAGGCGCCCCAAAGTCCGCCGTTCTCGGAAAGCGCCGCCGCCCCGTGTGGCTCATCGACCCAAACTGCCGCGGTATATGCAGCGGCCGAATCGGCCCGTCGAACTACTGACGCCACGAGGTCGGCAAAGGCCACCTCCCGCACCTCGGGGCTGGGTGGAGGCGCAGCCGGTCGAAGCAGGTTGCGGATACTGGTAGCTATCCGACCTACTCCTTCCGAGAGGAAGCGAGCCAGCGGCCCAGCGTTGACGAAGTCGAGCCACTGACGGAGGACCTCCGCTCGCAGGAAGGTGCCGCTCTCGATCTCGCGGGTCAACTCCTTGCGGGCCCCGTAGTAGAACGACTCGAGCGTCTTGCGAAGCGCTGCTCCCGCTTCCTCTTCTCGCTCCACTTCAATTGCAATCCCCTCCACAGCTGAGGGCAAACCGTCCAGGGCACTTTCAAGGCTGCGTCGAGCCAACGACCGACGCTCATCAACGCCCTCTCGAAGCCGTTCGATCCCTTCGAGAATTGGAGCAATCGCCCGGCGTTGCAGACCGTCGGTCACAGGGTCGATCGCACCTTCCGGAACCGACACTACGTCGAGGTGGCCGAAGACACCCTGACGATCTAGATCGCCGCGCTCGATCAGAGCCCGGTAATCGCCCATCACCGCCTCTGCCTCGTCAGGATCAGCCGGCATGCGATTGATGACGGCCATCAGAGGAACCCCTCGCTGACGCGCTCGGGCCAGCATGTCCCAGGGGACCTGATCGGCGTATCGAGTAACGGTGGTGACGAAGATGACGAGATCAGCCGCCTCCATCAACTCCACGGCCGAATCGCGGTTGGAACGCTCAACGCTGTCAAAGTCAGGAGCGTCAACGATCACCAATCCGCGGGCGATGGCCTCGTCGGTGCGAACGTCGACGCGGTCGTGATCGGAGAGACCCGGGAGGAGGACTGCAACCGTGAGGTCGTCGGGATGCATCAGCGCCACCGGCCGTCTGGTCGTTGGGCGGAGCAGGCCCGAGCCCGACAGCCGGGTGCCGGCGATGGCATTGAAGAGGCTCGACTTGCCCACCCCGGTCGATCCCAACAACACGACCAACAAAGGTGTAGACAGGTCGGCCGCTCGAGGCACGAGGTATTCGGAGACATGCCGACGGAGTTGTTCGGCGCGCTGCGATCGGGTCGGGTCGGGGGCGGTCTCCACCCGACGCTCGAGAGCGGCGGCCAGGTCCTGTAATGCTTGGCTCAATCCCGCAACTCTAAGGGCGGCGGACTCTCGACCCTCGAAGCAGTTCGACACTCTGAGGACGCACCATCATCCGAAGCGGGTCGCGGGTGACGGAGCAGTTGATCGGTCGGAACTTTGCGGCCGGCAAGCATCCGAAGTCTGACTCACCCGACCACCGCGATTGCGGACACGGCCGAGGCGTCCATATGAATGTACGGGGCTTAGTCCGCCTAGCCGGCTCGGTCGAGGTGTCGGCGCTGGCGGCCTGCATGACTACTCGCCCTTCTGATCGGCCTACGGCTGGTGGGACGGCGAGAACTCGGGCAGATGACACCGTTCGACCTCGTAGTGATCCTTCTGATTGCCAACTCACTGCAGAATGCAATGGTCGGTCCCGACACCTCGGTCAGCGGAGGTCTGGCGTCAGCCTTCACTCTCTTGGCGGCCAACTGGGTCCTGACCCGATTGCGGGCGCGCATCCCCTGGCTGCGAAGGGTGGCCGAAGGCGAGCCGATTCTCCTGGTGTCGGGAGGCACGGTGCTGAGCGAGCATCTGCGTCACGCCAGCATCGACCTCGCCGATCTCGAGCAGGCGGTTCGAGAGCACGGAATAGCGACGCTCGCCGAAGTCGACACCGCCATCCTCGAAGTAGACGGATCCGTGTCGATCATTCCCATCGCCGGCGACAAGATCAGGATGCCGCGACCCGGCGGTTCCCATTAGAAAGTTCTGGCCAATTAGAAAGGTTCTGGGCCGGCAAGATGGGGCTCTGACCCATCTTGCCGCGCCAGAACCGGATCGGACTGGGACTTAACCCAGGTCTGAGTTCATCACCAGGCCCGGGACCATCGACTCGTAAGATAGG
>JANMST010000206.1:0-11683 GCA_031389635.1 Acidimicrobiia bacterium
ACTTCACTCCCGCCACGTTCAAGTTTCTGTCGCAGTTGGCTACCAACAACGAGCGGGACTGGTTCAACGCCAACAAGGACCGCTATCTGAATGACGTCCAGGAGCCGGCACTCCAATTCATCGCTGACTTTGCTTCCAAGCTGGCCGGGATCTCTCAGCATCTCGTGGCCGACCCTCGCTCCCAGGGCGGTTCACTCTTTCGGATCTATCGCGACACCAGGTTCAGCAAGGACAAGACGCCCTACAAGACCCACGTCGGGATGCGGTTCGGTCACCAGGCCGGTCTCGGGGTTCACGCTCCCGGTCTCTATCTGCATATCGAACCAGGCGCCTCCTACGCCGGAGTCGGCCTGTGGCGCCCCGAGACTGCACTGGCCCGGACCATCAGGGAGGCAATCGTGGCCGATCCGGCCGGGTGGAAGAAGGCCGCTCACGGCAAGTCATTCACCAACCGCTTTACGCCTGATGGTGAATCTCTGACACGGCCGCCCCAGGGCTTCGACCCCGATCATCCCCTCATCGAAGACCTGCAACGCAAGGACTTCATCGCCGGCACCCGCATCGAGGACAAGGTGGTCACCTCGGACAGGTTGCTCATCGAGTACACGGCGATGTGCAAAACTGCCGCACCCTTCGTCGCTTTCCTCACCCGTGCGATCGGCCTCGAGTTCTAGCCCGACCCGACCCCCTTTTGGCGCGCCGAACCCGCACCCCGGTGCGGGTTTGTCGCGCCAGAACGGGGATTTTCTAGGACGACACCGCCATCGGGACGAGGCCGAAGTCGTCGGGTTCGAGGCCGTCGAGGCTGGCCGAGCCCGGGTAGGTGGACAAGAGTTGTTCCTGCTCGCCCCCGATGGCCCAGGCAACATCGATGATGCGGGTGTGGTTGACATCGTCGGGAGCACCGCCGAGGCGGAATTGCTCGGCGTTGGCCTCGACGTCCCGGACTCGCCGAACTCCCTGCGACGGGAAGCCCTCCTGGCTCAGGACCATCGCCGCGTATCCCCAGGTGGCCGGGTCACCCACTCCCAGCAGAGCTAACGGGATCCGCACCACCACCCGTCCCTGATCACCGAATACCGCCACATCGAAGGTTGGCCGGGTCTCCTCCACGGTCCCTTCGGCCCCGGCGCGGTAAATCGCCGGCTCCCAGCCTTCGACCGTGATGCCGAACTCCCAACCCGTTCCTTCGGCGACGCTGGCATTGCGCCCGTCGATCAACGCCCTCTCGCCGTTGTCGGTGCCGACATCGGTATCGATGTAGATGTCGAAGGTCTGGATGGAGAAGTTGCGAGGAGATCCCCACGGGTTCTGGATCGGCGCGACCATGTCGAACGCCAGAACCAGTTGATCGTTCCCCGTGCCGACGGTGAACCTCTCGATGTCGTAGCTGCCCTGGGTGAAAACGGCGTCCGACGGATAGGTGTATGTGCCGGGTCCATGGTCGTCACCGACCGGGTCGCTGATGTCGAGAAAGACCGCGACGTTGGAGATGTCGGGCACCTGGAGTGCCACCGGGCCCAAACCGGCTGGCGCGAGGACTCCGGAACCATCGTCGAACTTCGCCAGGATCAGATCCCCTGGCGCCAGCGCACCGAGAAGGAAAAGAGGAACGGCAACCTCGATCGAGCCGTCTCCGATGGCACATTCGATCGGCGTGAACTCTGACAGCACCGGACCGACCCCGCACTCGTCCCCGACCGCCACGACATGAGTCGCGCCGAAACCGAGCGGAATCCCGTCGGCGGTGGTGGCGCTCTTGGCACCCCGGGGCATTCCGAGGTAGACCTCGCCGGGTCGATCGCTGGCGTACCGCAGGTAGAGGTTCTCCCGATCGAAGGCGGTTGCCAGGGTCCCATCGGAGGCCGCATTCGCCCAGTCTTCGAACTCTCCGTCGATGACGATGGTCGTCAACTCCGTCGGTGTCAGGACCAATGAGGGCGCCTCAGGAATGATCGGCACTGCCAGGAACGGAGGCCGCCCGATGCCAAGGGCGTCGTAGACAGTCCCCAACAGATCGCGGTAGGCCAGGTCGAAATACCCGTCGTCTCCCGATTCCTGGTCGGATCCGTACCACCAGAACCAATCCGAACCTTCCGCAAACAACATCTGGGTGTAGGCGTCGTCGTAGCCCGGGTTGTCTTCCTCCGCAGCTAGATCCTGCCGGACCTGATACAGGTAGTCCCAGGCGGTCGACTCCTCTTCCTCACCGATCCACGTGGCAAAGTTGGGCTGGAACCAGGCACCGGGCCACACGTCGCCGAGCGGATCAGCTTCCGGAAAGCGGGCCAGGTAGTCGGTCGGAGTGATGGTCGACACCCAATCGGCCTCGTTGAGCCGCTCGTAGAGGGCACTGAGAAAATCGATTCCGTCGTTGGGATAGTTTTCCCAGGCGTTCTCGCCATCGAGGATCACCGAAACCACATAGGGCTGTCCGCTCTCGAACGCCGCTTGGACATCGAGCGACTCGCGAATGTCACCCAGCCTCCCCATGAAGTCGTCAGCTGCGGCGCCGGCCTCGGTGCCTGAGTACTCGAACCCGATCAGGTCCGAGAGCAAGCCGTCGCGGAAGAACATCGGGACCGGATCGTTGCGGTTCAGCTGCGCCGACCACGGTCGATAGAGGAGGTCGCCTTGTTCGACCAGGTCCGTCTCGTCGCGGGTGAACGAACCGATGTCAAGGGTCTGGGCGAGAACCTCCTCACCGGACGCGACCCATTGCACCCCGTTCTTGGAGAAGAGCGACATCACTAGTTGTGCCACCGAGCCCTCCCCGGGCCACATACCGACCGGCCTTCGTCCGAGGAGCCGTTCGGCTTCGTCGAGACCGCGGATCACCTGCTGATCGGCATCAGGGATCTCCTGAAACCGGTTGACCGGCATCAGCGCCGCCGGATCCCCGACGGTTGCCAACGAGGTATCGGAGATCAGCGGGAGGATCGGATGGGCCAACGGAGTGGTGATAATTTCGATGCGTCCCTCCTCCCACAACCTCGCATGGAGAGGGATCACTTCGGAGATGATCCGCAAGTGCTCTGCCATCACGACGGCCTTGTCTTCTTCGGTAAAGCCCTCTCCCTTGATGACAAGGGAGGCAAGGGGTTCCTGGGCTAGAAAGCCGGGATCGGTCCAGGCCAGGTTGAACAGCACTTGGAGATCGCGTAGATCATCGGTGTTGAAGTCGCTGTCACGAGCCTCGGCGAGATCCTGGAATCGTGGGAAATTCTCGATGATCGATGGATTGACGTCGAAGAATCGAGACTTGATGAACTCGATCTGCTCCCCCGTCAGATCCTCGGCCGGAACCTCGGTCATCGTCCAGTAGATGTCCTTGGTCCCGTTGGCCAGTTCCTCCAACTGCAAGAGGAGGATCGGAGTCAGATTGAAAGTGACCTTCACGTTGGGGTACTCGGACACCAGCGCCGCCATGTCGTAGTAGTCCTTGGTGGCGTGGACCCGCACCCAGGGACGGGAGACCGTGCCGTCCTCCAGCAACGGATACCGAGGCTGATGCTGGTGCCAGATGAGGTTCATATAGAAGTGCGGGTCCGGGCGGGGAGGGGCGGTCGAAGCGGTCGTCGCGGAAGTGTCAACCGCCATCGTTGTGGTGTCGGTTGCAGGCGTGCAGGAAAAGGTCGCCACGGCGAGTGACAGCAGAGCTACCGCTCTTAGTGCGGAGCGGAGCCTCAAGTCCCAAGCCTCAAGCCTCAAGGTTCGATCTTGCTTGCGGCTTGAGGCTTGCGGCTTGAGGCTCTGAGCCGTCATCGGCCCAGTCTCACGACTGCCGCGCCACGAGGCGCGACAGTCAACTTCCTCTTTTCCATCTCGGCTTCTCCCCATAGGACCTTGCCGGCGCCGGGCAGCTCAATGCGGCGGCGCTTTCCGCGGTTGATCGCCACCACAAGGCGCTGACGCCCGAGCCGGCGTTCGAAGGCCAGCAAGCCTCCCTTGGCGAGCAGGGGCCGCCACTCGCCTTTGACCAGCGCCGGATGCTTCCGCCGTAGAGCGGTGAGTTCCGTGATCGTCCGATGCATGTCGTGGGATGTTGGATCGGGCTCCCAGGGGAACGCGTTGCGGGATCCCGGGTCGTTGTCGCCCTCCAGGCCGATCTCGTCGCCGTAATAGATCCCCGGAGCGCCGGGGTAGGTCAGCGCCAGCACCGTCGCCAATCGGAGCCTCCACATTTCCCCTCCGGCCACAGTCAGGAAACGGGCGGTGTCATGGCTCCCGATCAGGTTCTGGTTGGCCAGTGTGACCGGCCATCCGTACTGCGCCCAGAGTCTCGCCAGGTCGTCGGCTGCCGCGACGGCGTCGATCTCGTGCCGGGCGAGGTAGCGCACGCAGATGTCGCGGAAGGTGTAGTTCATAGTGGCGTCGAAGCTGTCGCCCTGGAGCCAATCGCCTGCATTGCCCATGAACTCGCCGATCAAGTAGGACTCCGGGTCGGTCTGCTTGACGGCCTTGCGAAAGTCCACCCAGAAGTCGGGATCGACATACCGAGCGACGTCCATCCTCCAGCCGTCGATGCCGGCGAGGCGGGGCCATTCGGCTGCGACCTCGAGCATATAGCGACGGGCGTCGGGATTGGCCAGGTTGATACGCGGCATCGACGCGACGCCGTACCACGACTCGTAGGTCGGCTCCACCGCCAACCCATGATCGATCACGTATTCAATCGCCAATCCGCTTTGCTCGGCCCAGACCGGAAGCCACTCCCGCTGCCATCCCTTGATCGGCTTGCGGGCCTTGATCCGCACCGGCCAATCGTGAATGACGAACCAATCCCGATAAGGGGATTCCGGTCCGGTGTTGATCAGGTCCTGGAAGGCGAAGAAGAGAGGGTGACAGTGATTGAAGGAAGCATCGATGATGACTTTGATCCCGAGGTCGTGGGCCCGCTTCACCAATTCGATGAGAGCCTCGTTCCCGCCGAGAGAAGGATCGACCTGGCGATAGTCGACGGCGTCGTATCGATGATTGGAAGGTGAAGTAAAAGTGGGGTTGAGATAGATCAGGTCGATGCCGAGGCCGCTCAAGTATTCGAGACGCTGAGTGATGCCGGCCAGGTCACCGCCCTGGAAGCGACGAGAGTGAGGTGATGAGCCCCACTCGTCGGTGTCGGGCGGATCATTGGAAGGGTCTCCGTTGGCAAACCGATCCGGGAAGATCTGATACACCACAGCACCTTGCGACCAGGCGGGGACCTCCATCGGGGGGATGTCCGGAATCGCCCAGCGATCAAGGCGCTCGATCGCGTTGGAGATCCCTCCCGGTACCAGATAGACCGCCTTTCCGGCAGGATTGCGAAAGGCGAGGCTGATTTCGTCCCCTGGCAGCAGGAGTGCGATTGCTTCCCAGAATACGAAGCGTTCGGTGGTGGCAACGGTCGCCAGATCGAAGCCGAGGTACTCCTCGCTTCGCTTGACGACGATCAGGCCGTTCGCCAGTCCCGGTTCGGCCCACACCCTGATCCGATAGCGCCCGTCGGGTTCACGGTCGAGAAAGGCCCGGTCGTCGGGATCGAAGCGGATATCCCACGGAGAGACATCCCCGGGAAGCCCGTATACCCCAAGATCACCGTCGAACTTCCGGACGCGGTCGGCCTTAGCTGCCATCTCAGCCCTTGACGGCACCCTGGGTCAAGCCTCCGATGATGTGGCGCTGGGCGAAAAGGAACGTGAGCACGATCGGAGCAGCACCAATCAGAGCGGCTGCAGCAATGCTTCCCCATTTGGCCGAATACTCGGAGGAAACGAAAAGCTGTAGACCAACCGCCAGCGTGAAGTTGTCCGTGGCTGTAAGCAGCGTTGCAGCCAGGATGTACTCAGCGAAAAGATTGGTGAATGTGATGATGAATATGACCGCAAGCACCGGGCGCGACAGCGGGAAGACAATTCGCAGGAAGATCTGGAAGGGCCCGGCACCATCGACCCGGGCCGATTCGTCGAGGCTATCGGGAATGGTGTCCATGAATCCCTTGATCAAGAACACGTTGAAACCGATGGCCCCGCCCAGGTAGACCATGATGAGGAAAAGGTGGGTCCCGAGGCCAGCCGCCGGAAAGACGCCACCTACCTGTTGGGCAAGCAAGAAGAGCGCGATAAATCCAAGGAACTGAGGGAACACCTGGATGAGCAACAGGGCCAACAGTCCCAGCCGTCGTCCACGAAAACGCATACGACTGAAGGCGTACGAGGCCAACGCGGCCAGCAGGACATTCAACAATGCGGCTGTGAGTGCGACCTTGTATGAATTGACCATCCATCTGCCGAATGGGGTGGTCGCACTGTCGAACAGGGCGATGAAGTTGTCGAGAGTGACTTGGCGCGGAATCAAGCGGGCCGCCACCAACGTCTGGATCCGATTGAATGATGCCGAGACAATCCAGGCGACCGGATACATGGCAAACAGAATCGCGATCCAGGCGACCATGTGGCGCCATCCCAGCTCCCGAAGCCAGCGACCGAATGACAGTCGGTTGGTGACGACTCCGTCGTTGCTAGACATTGCCGTAGATCTCCTCCAAGCGGCGGGTGTATCGGAAGCTGATCGCGGATAGAACCGCCACGATCACAAAGATCATGACAACGATCGCCGACCCCAGGGCAAAACGGTTGCCGCGGCCCGAGCTGATCGCAAGGTCGAAAGTGAAGGTGATCAGCAAGTCGGTCTCACCCACCGGAATAGTTGCTCCTGGAACCGGCGGGCCCCCATTGGTCAAAAGGAAGGGCAGAACGAAGTTGTTGAAGTTAAAGCCGAACGATCCGATCAACAACGGTGCCGTCGAGACCAGCAGTAGCGGGAGAGTGATCGTCCGAAAGACCGTGCCGGCACCGGCACCATCCACCCGCGCGGCTTCTTTGAGCTCGGCAGGCACTGCCTGCAGTGCCCCCGAGCAGATCAGAAACATGTATGGAAAGCCGAGCCAGGTGTTGACCAGCAGCAACGCAACCTTGGCCCACGTGGGATCGAGCAGCCACGGAATGTTCCCGATGCCTATCGACTCGAGCATGGAGTTGACCGGACCGATGGTGTCGTTCAGCAGGCCCCGCCAGATGATGATGGATATGAATCCAGGGATGGCGTAGGGAATGATCAACAGCGATCGGTAGAGAGGCTTGCCCCGGAGCCTGTCATCCTGAAGGGCATTGGCGAGGATGAGTCCGACTGTGAAAGTGAACAGAACCGACAACCCGGCGAAGACCATGTTCCAGACGAAGACCTTGAAGAACGGGCCCCTGAGTTGGGCGTTGGTGAAGATGTCGGCATAGTTCCGAAATCCGACCGTGACCACCCATCCGGGATCGAGCCTGGCGCCATCACAGACAAAGTTGCCCTCTTCCGCCACACAGGTCCGGTCGAGTTCAGCGTCATACAGGGTGTCGGTGGCGGCGTCGTAGGTGTAGCGGGAACCACCGGCAACGAGACGTGCGGCGGATGTGGTCTGGACCTGGGCCACCCCCCGGCCAGGAATGTCGAGAACCAGGTTTTCGAGGGTGTTGGCCAGCTGAAACCGAGCCAAAGGAGGAACGAATTCGAAGTCGCCAATTTGCTCGAACACTCCGTCGCCGTCGGCGTCGGTTGCGCCGAGGGTCGCCGGATCAAGGAGCGGATCCTCGAGAGGATCGGCCGTGCGAGGCCGGGGGACCCCGAAGTATGAAACACCATCGGTGTCGGTTAAGAAGAAGGCAAGCTCTCCGGCGGGGTTGCGGTACACATCCATCGCCAGAGTTCCCCCTCCGTCGGTGCTCTGGATGATCTGCCTCTCGAACTGGTCGATCACCTGCTGCTTGGTCAGGATGTTCCCGGTCTGATAGTTGGTCAGGGAGATGTAGGCCGTGTACACGAGCGGCCAGACCAGGAACAAGAGCAAGAAGACCAAGCCCGGAGTCAGCCACCGCAGAGCCTTCGCCCGGGGCGACAGGTATGCCCAGTTGACCAATATCGCGACTACTCCGAGCAAGCCGAGAAGCGTCCATGATTCGACGGCAAGGAGCGCAGGAGCCGCCGCCGCCAGCAGTGCGTCGATCAAGGCGACGACGAGGAATCGAAGCCAGCCTCCAGCCAGACCAGGTCGGGTCGGACGCGGAGAGGGCAGGGGCCCCGTCGGTTCCCTGCCCTCTCCAGTGGTCATCTGTTGACAGTATCGGTCTTAGCTGGCGACTGCGGTCCGCACCGCCTCGGCCGCACTTGTCATCGCAGTGTCGGCATCCAGATCGCCGTTGCGAACCAACTGGAGCTGCTCGCCGAGCGGGGTCCATACCGCACCCATCTCGGGGATATTGGGCATGGGATTCCCGTCCGCGGCCGAGGCAGCGAACGTCGCTGCGATCGGATCGTCGCCCAACGAGTCCAGAACCGCCGTGAAGGCGGGGTTACGAGGATCGGCCTCGTAGAGCGCCTGCTGAGCTTCCTCGGTGGCGATGTAGTCCAACAGGAAGGACTGCGCCACGACTTTGTTCTCCGAGAACGCCGACAGGAAGAAGCCCTGGGCACCCACAAACGGGGCTGGGGCGTTTCCGCCGATGGTCGGGATCTTGGCGACGGACCAGTTGACGGTGTCCTGGGCCGAGAAGTCGGTTAGCTGCCACGGGCCACTCAAGAAGAAGGGCTCGGTGCCCTCGAGGAAGAGCGCCTTGGCGGTGTCACCGTTGATGCCGCCGATGACGCCGGCTTCAACCTGCTCTTGCAGGAACGTGACGCCGGCAATGGCTCCTTCGCTGTCGAGACCAACGTCGGTGGGGTCGTACCCGGTGGCCGGGTCGTACGCAAAGATGTATCCGCCTAGCGCCGACACAAACGGATAGTTGTGATAGGCGTCGGGTGAGTCGCCGCCGCCCGGAACACCTACGCAGTTTTCGATTCCCTCGAGAGCGGCACAAATTCCGGCGATCTCCTCGAATGTCGCGGGCGCCTCAGGCACAAGATCCGTGTTGTAGAAGAACGCAATCGCTTCGGTGGCGTACGGAACCGCATAGAGGGCCCCGCCGAAGCTGAACGCGTCCAGCGCTACTTGCTCGAAGTCACCTGAGGCTCCTCCGAGGTCGATCGGCTCCGCCGAACCGTCGGCCACTAGTTGGCCGGTCCAGTCATGAGCACCCACAAAAATGTCGGCACCTTCACCGGCTGGCCCGGCGGTACCCATCTGGTCGCGGATGTCTCCGAACTCTTTGGTCTCGACGGTCACGACAACACCGGTTGCCTCGGTAAAGGCGGCGGCGACTTCCTGGATGACCGGGGTGCGAGCTTCGTCGGCCCAGACCAGAAGTTCGATGACTTCTCCGGCCGTCGTGGTGGTCGCTTCTGCGGTAGTAGTCGTCGCGGCGGCGGTTGTGGTGGTGGCCCCTGCTGTGGTCGTGGTGTCTGCGCCGCCTCCGCAGGCGGCAAGCACCAGGACCAGGACAGCGAGGAGCGACAAAGAATGTCGCTTCACGTTTGTTTCCTCCTGATTTGGGAGGAAGCCCATGCCTCCTCTTAGCTATCTAACCACCCTCGGGATTTCTTTGCAACAAGTTTGCGCAAATATTGTCGCAGGCGCTGAAAATCCGAGGCTACGATTACGCAAATGCGCCCCCGACTTCAACTGGTTTCGGATCGGACCGGCGTTTCGCTTGCCACCGTCAGCAGGGTTCTAAATGGGAAGCCCGGGGTCTCGTCGGAGACCCGCCGCCAGGTTCTCAGTGTCGCCGCCGAACTCGGATATCAGGAGTCGCCGGCGCGGGGAGGGACCGGCGTCGTGGGCATCATCACTCCGGAACTCGAGAATCCCATCTTCCCGCATCTGGCCGAAGCCATCGAAGCACGGATGGTTCGTCATGGGCTATTGGCGATGGTGTGCCCGTCTACCTCGGAGACCGTCAACGAACAGGACTACCTCGACCACTTTTTGAATGCCGACGCGGCGGGTGTGGTCGTGATCAACGGCCGCTACAGCCAGATAAACCTCGACTTCACGCCGTACGAGATCCTTCGAGACAAGGGTCTGCCTGTGGTACTGGTCAACGGCATGGGCAAGGACTGCCCGGTGCCGGCCGTGTCGGTCGATCTCACCGCGGCGGGTGCCGCCGCCATTCGCCACCTCGTCGATCTCGGACACCGTCGGATCGGATGCCTGGTCGGACCGAGGCGGTATTGGAGTGCAGATCTCTTCATCAGTGGCTGGCAGGCTGGATTGCGCGAGCGGTCGATCCCGGTGGATGAGACGTTGATTTCCGAGACTCTGTTCACCATCGAAGGGGGACGAGCCGGAGTCGCCAAACTGCTCGAAGCCGGAGCGACCGCGGTTGTCACCGGTGGCGACCTGATGGCTCTGGGAGCGATCGCCGGTGTCAGAGCATGGGGCAAGGAAGTGCCGGCAGACATCTCGGTCGTCGGTTTTGACGGGACCCCAATCACGGCCCACACCAATCCCCCATTGACGACCTTCCGTCAGCCGGTGGGGCGAATGGCAGGAACTGTCGTTGAACTTCTGATGGACCAGATGTACGGGCGGAGTGGAGCCGGCCTCCATATGTTCACCCCCGAACTGGTGATCGGAGAAAGCACCGCACCGGTCCTGGTCTAACGGACCCGGTTCCACGCTTCGCAACTCAAGGGCTTCAAGTCTCAAGTCTCAAGCCACAAGCCGGAACGCGTGTCTGGCTTGTGGCTTGAGGCTTGCGGCCCCCGGGTGGCGACAGGGGGAGACCCGACGACGAGGTTCAGCCGGCTGGTTCTATCCAGCCGGTGACCCGGTCCAGCAAGTACTCGGAGACTGCTTTGGCGCGGTCCAGTTCCTCGCAGAGTTGCTCGCGCCCCATCAGGACGTCGACCAGCGAGACCTGGCATTGGCCCACTACTTGCACGGTCCGCTCCGAAGCATCCGTGATCGAAGCAATCGATTCGGCCGCTGCCACCTTGATGGGGAGGTCGACGCCACCGACGCCGGCCAGGTCGGTTCCGACCACAAGAAGGTCGGGCGGGTTTGCGAGGCTCGGTAGCTGCCAGTTGAAATACAGATCGAGCCGATAGAGATCTTCGGGCTCTTCCCAGTCGTCGTCCATGGCATCGAGCCGATCCTGCAGGGAGAGCACCACCCGTGGCTCGACGTCAAGGCTCAGATGGAGGTCGAGCGGTCCGCCGCAGGCATCCTCGGGATGAAGGTCGACCTCCCACGATTGACGGAGCGAGTAGGTCTCCATGAAGTGGCGCTCGTCGTGAACATGAAAACCGTGCTCGATGGCGTGGTCCTTCAGGTCTGTTACGAAGCCGGCGATGTCGATTGCCATTGATCAAAGCCTAGAGAGGTTCGGATCGGCCGCCGCAGCGGCGGTTCTGGTCAGAGATGCACCGAAGAGGACCACGATCGCGAGTACGTAGACCGCCAGTAGCACCGCCACGAGGCTTCCGGCCACACCAGAAGCACCGCCACCGCCTCCCCTGGATATGAAAAGACCCACCCCCCAACCGGCCACGAGGGCGACCACCGCGGTGGCGAGGGCTCCGAGACCAACGAACCGCCAGGGCGGCCTCTCGATCGTCAGATAGCGGAATGCCAAAGCCAGCCCGCCGATCAGTACCGCCGCCGAAATGAGCCAACCAACCCCCCGTTCCGCCCACTCGGCCCGCAACCAGGCCGCAGCCGTGGCGCCCGCGACGGTTATCGCCAGCAGGAAAGCGCTGGCGACGACGGCAGCAACCGTTA
>JANMST010000210.1:0-6126 GCA_031389635.1 Acidimicrobiia bacterium
TTGACCTCCTCCCAGGCTCCCCAGCCGACATCGCCGACCCATACCTCCGAGGTGCC
Source organism: Acidimicrobiia bacterium (assembly GCA_031389635.1). Lineage (GTDB taxonomy): Bacteria > Actinomycetota > Acidimicrobiia > Spongiisociales > ZC4RG35 > DATEEG01. The sequence goes on from JANMST010000210.1 coordinate 57, forward strand.
AGGGCGGACAGTGATCCGGAACGGATTACGGAGGCCCTGAGCGATGATGCGGGTGTCGGTTCCGCCTGGATTTCCGACGATCGGAGCGCCGGTGGCCTTGTCGACTCGAAGGACGGTTCCGTCGTAGGTGACCTGAGGGTCGGTTGCGGGCCGCTGACTCCGGAGCGCGCCACCCATGTTGTCTGCCTGAGCCGCTCCTCCCATGGGATCGTTGCAGGGGTTGCCAACCTGGCCGTGATCGGCGAAGTTGAAGCTGGCTCCATCGCCGGCTGAAATCAAGAGGTGGCCCTCTGGGGAGAAGGCCAGATCGCCAACCGTGTGGCTCGGATATTGAGCGCACCACTTGCCCGTGAGAATTTCCTGCTCGGCACCGGCCGAGCCGTTATCGGTAATGAGGAACCGGCTGAGGCGGCCGTTGACCACGCAGCCGTTGCCGGTGGGGTCGGCGCAGTCGTCGCCCCAGGAGTTTCCGGGGTCGTAGGTATAGAGCAGGTAGAGGTAGTCGCTTCCGGATCCGAATCCGGGATCGACCGCGAAGCCGAGGAGCCCGCGATCCCAGTAGTCATGAACGTTCCCGCTGACGTCGATGACCGGTGTTGCGGTTGGGGTCGGGTCATTGACCGAGTCGAAGACCTGGACAGTTCCCCGTTTCTCGGCGACGTACATGCGGCCGGCCGGGGTGAACCCGAAAGCCACCGGCTGAGTCAACGTATCGGTTATCTCATCCAGGGAAAACCCGTTCTGAGTGATCCCTGCCGCCAGGGCCGGAGATGCCGGCACCACTGCACAGAGAACCACCAGAACGATCGCAAGTCGTAAACGCGTTTTGATTGCCCACCCCAAGGTCGTTCGCCCGGTCCATTCCAAGCTATGCGCCTGGGTGGCGACTTCAAGGGGTCAACAGGCCCCTTTGATCACCTGCCGGGAGGTCTCAACCGGTGACGAATTGCTCGAACATCGGCATCCGGGCGCGGGAAAGCCGCACTTCGAGTACGGAGCCGGTTTCTTCATGCTTTTCGGCCACCACCTCGCCTTCCCGGTGTGCGGCGGCCACGATGTCGGCCCGCGAGTAGGGGATCTCGAGGCGGACCAGGGACACATCCGAGACAAGGCGCTCGGATAGCGCCTCAACCAGGTGGTCGATGCCGGTTCCTTTGAGGGCGGACACCGGGACCGCCTCCGGGTGCAGATTCTGGAGCCGGGCGATCGTGCTGGGGTCTACTGCGTCGGTCTTGTTGAGAACGAGCAACTCCGGGACCTGACGGGCCCCGATCTGCTCGAGGACGTCGTGCACCGCCGCAATCTGCTCTTCGGGCTCGGCGTCGGAGCTGTCCACGAGATGGAGCAGAAGGTCGGCCTTGTTGACTTCCTCCAACGTCGACCGAAAGGCCTCGACCAGATGGTGGGGGAGACGGCGCACGAAGCCGACCGTGTCGGATATGAGGATCGGTCGCCCGTCAGGCAATTGGAATCGGCGCACCGTCGAGTCAAGGGTAGAGAAGAGCTGATCCTCGGCAAGGACCCCGGCATCGGTCAGATGGTTGAGCAGCGTGGACTTGCCGGCATTGGTGTAGCCGACCAGCGACACCACCGGCACTTCGGATCGGCGTCGCGATTTGGATTGGGTGCGGCGGACCTTGTTGACCTCCGTGAGCTCCCGCTCCAGGCGGGTGATTCGCTGCTCGATACGCCGGCGATCGGTTTCCAATTTGGTCTCACCGGGGCCGCGGCGGGCGCCGATGCCTCCGGTCTGTTGGGAAAGGGTCAAGCCTTTGCCGCGCAGCCGCGGCATGTTGTACCTCAACAACGCCAACTCGACCTGGATCGCTCCGGTGCGGCTGTGGGCGTGTTGGGCGAAGATATCGAGGATCAACGCCTCCCGGTCGACGACATCGACTTCGAACACTTTTTGCAGGTTGCGCTGTTGAGCCGGGGTTAGCCGATTGTCGAACACGACGACGTCGACGTCAGCGGCCCTGGCGAGGTCGGCCAGTTCGGCGGCCTTGCCTTTGCCTATGAAGAGGGCAGGGTCGAGCGAGCCCCGCTTGACCATCTCGCTCTCGACCGGGTCCGCCCCGGCCGTGTCGACCAGCAAGGCCAGTTCGGCGAGTGACCGTTCGGCTTCATCGACTTTGGCACCACCAACTACGACACCGATCAGCAGTGCCCTCTGACGAGTGATCTGAAGGTCGGTGACCGTGGCGGTGAGGCGGCGGCGTTGGCGCCCTCCTCGTGGTTCTTGCTGAGAGGTCATTGTTCGAAGACAACCGTACGGGGCGATGGAATCTTCCGACAGCGAATATCGCGGCTTGTTGGCGCGAGGTCTCCGCGTCTGCGGGCGGTTTTGGTTGTACAGCAGCCAGAACGACCCTGGCCAATGAGATTTGGGGTCGCGGGTTTTGTCACAGGTATTGGCCGTCACCGGGGACGTGGGAGAGATCTTCCTCTGCGATGATCTGCGATTCTCGCACTGCCACCACGGGTCGGCCAGTCGGCGGCCAGATGAACCTCCAGGCGCCGGAGGGAACGGCCCAGAATCTCTGACCGGTGTGCACGTCGACCAGGGCAAGCGCGTCGTTTCCGTCCTTGGTACCGGCCGGCACCAGCAGCCCGGAGCGGGTGGTCGACTCCTCCGGGGCCTGGCCGACACGCCAACCCTGCATCACTTTGTAGCCGTTGTCGCGGTCGTCGCTGCTCGATGTCATCACCCTGCATTTTCGCAGGTTCGGGGGGGTGCGTGAACCGAAAGGGTGGCCGACGGGCAACGGTGTAGGGTGCCCAAAGAATGGCGGAAAGAAACGAGAATGCCTGAAAGAAACGAGAATGGCTGAGAGAAGCGGCTTTAGCGAAGCCCTCCACTATCACGAGTTTCCAATCCCGGGCAAGGTCGCCATCCGGCCCACCAAGCCGACCGCCACCCAAAGCGACCTGGGCCTCGCCTATACGCCCGGAGTGGCCGAGCCGTGCCTCGTCATAGCCGACGACCCGGACGCGGCATTTCGGTTTACCAATCGCGGCAACCTGGTGGCGGTTGTTTCCAACGGGAGCGCCGTGCTCGGCCTGGGCAACATTGGGCCGCTGGCGAGCAAGCCGGTGAGGGAGGGCAAGGCGGTTCTGTACAAGAGGTTCGCCGACATCGACGTCTTCGACCGTGAGATCGACGCTCCCGCTCCTGACGACATCATCCGCTTCTGCGAGATGCTCGAACCGACTGTGGGGGGCATCAACCTCGAGGACATCAAGGCACCCGATTGCTTCTACATCGAATCGGAGCTTCGCAAGAGGCTCCGGATTCCGGTCTTTCACGACGATCAGCACGGAACCGCCATCATCGCCGCGGCGGCGTTTCTCAACGCGGCTGAACTGATCGACAAGAAGGTCGAGGACATGAAGGTCGTCTTCAGCGGTGCCGGCGCCGCCGGCATCGCCACGGCCAGGTTTTTCATCGATCTGGGAGTGCGGTCCGAGAACATCCTGATGGTGGACAGCCACGGAGTCGTACACACGGGCCGGGATGATCTGAGCGATATCAAGCGAGAGTTCGCCCACGAGACCGACGCCCGCACCCTGGCCGATGCTCTGGTCGATGCCGATGCCTTCGTCGGGGTATCCGTGAGTGGGGCGGTCACCGAGGGGATGGTCAAGGCCATGGCCAGGTCCCCTCTCATCTTTGCCCTGGCCAATCCCGATCCCGAGATCACATATCACGCCGCCCGGGCGGCACGCCCCGATGCGCTAGTGGCGACCGGCCGCAGCGACTTCCCCAATCAGGTCAACAACGTTCTCGGCTTCCCGTTCATTTTCAGAGGGGCGCTGGATGTCCGGGCTACGGGGGTCAGCGAAGGGATGAAGCTCGCCGCCGCCAAAGCGCTGGCAAAACTTGCCCGCGAGCCCGTGCCCGAGTCGGTCCTCAAGGCCTATCAGATAGATCGACTCGGCTTCGGTCCCGACTACCTCATCCCCAAACCATTCGATTCCAGGGTTCTGTGGACCGTGGCTCCGGCGGTGGCGGCTGCCGCCACCGCCGAGGGACTGGCTGGCCGGCCTCTGGCTGATGTCGAGGAGTACACCGAGGAACTGCGGTCCCGATTTCAGGCATCGCACGGACTCCTCAGCAACGTCACCTCGGCGGCCCGGAACCGCCCGATGCGGGTGGTCTATCCGCACGGCGACGACCTCCGGATCATGCGCGCCGCTCGTCGGGTCAAGGACGAAGGGATCGGCTCTCCGGTCTTGCTTGGAGATGTCGGGTTGATCAGGGAGATGGCCGAAGAACTCGGCATCAGCCTCGATGGGATCGAGGTCGTGGATCCCGACAACCAGATCGGGATCCTCGACCGTTACGCCGTGACCCTGGAGGAATTGCGCCGCCATCGCGGCATGACGCTCGACGAGGCCCGGGTGCGGGTCCGCGATCACAACATGTTCGCCGCCCTGATGGTGCGCGACGGAACCGCCGACGCGGTGCTCGGGGGCCTCACTACGTTCTACCCGGAAACCATCCGCCCCGCCCTCCAGGTCTTACCGATGGAAACAGGGCGCACCATCGTCAGCTCGGTGTACGTCGTCGTCGTGAATGGAACCCCGTACTTCTTCGCGGACTGCGCCGTCAACATCGAACCTACCGCCGAGCAACTGGCCGAGATCGCCGAAGCGGCAGTCGATACAGCCATCGCCCAGTTCAACCGTCAGCCCCGCGTTGCTTTCATTACCTACTCGGACTTCGGAAGCGCCGGCGGAGACGAGCCGGAGAGAGTGCGAGAGGCGGTAAGGGAGTTCCACCGTCGGCGGCCGGAGATTCCGGCCGATGGCGAGATGCAAGCCGACACCGCGGTCGTCCCCGAACTGATGAGACAACGGCGTCCGTCGGGTCCCCTCGATCGGGCCGCCAACGTCCTGGTCTTCCCCAACCTCACGGCCGCCAACGCGTCTTACAAGCTTCTCAATCGGCTCGCCGACGCCGAGGTGATCGGGCCGATCCTTTCGGGCCTGGCGAAGGCCGTTCACGTTCTGCAACGCGATGCCGAGGTCTCCGACGTGGTCAACCTGACGGCCATCGCCGTGGCCGACGCCCAGCGCAAGGCGTCCATCGACGCCTGAACCGGCGTAGTCGGCGGGGCGTTTGGTTCCCCGAGGGGGTGGGTAACCTTGCCTGAATGTCGGTTTCTTTTGGGGACCTTGTTCGTCGCGGCCGGGAAGAAGCCGGGGTGAGCCAGTCTCGATTGGCCCTGTTGATCGGGAAGTCGCCGACCACGATCCGGGCCTGGGAGCACGGTCGCACCAATCCCTCCGATCCCCGGGCCGTCGCCGCCCTTGCCGCCGTGCTGGGTCTCGACGAGACCGAATTACTCCGTCAGGCCGGGTTCGAGGCGCCGGTGGCCCGCACCAGGCCCAGCGCCCGCCAGGAGCTGACGAGCCTGGCCTCCGAGCGCACTGAGATGATCGCGTTGGCACCGCTTCCGGCGGCTCCCGAGACCACAGAATCGGTCAAGCCGGCGATTTCGGAGCCCGATCTGTTGGACTCACCGGTACCGATGGAACCGGTGACGATGGCAGTAACGACGGACGAAGCAACCCGGGACGCTGGGGCGGAACCCGCGGCAGAGGTAGATGTGAAGCCAGTCACTACAGCTCCCATTCCAAACCCGATACCACCGGCGGAGGCTCGCCAGCCGAAGGCGAAGATCCCGAAATCCAGGGTCGCTGCGCCCAAGCCCCGGGTTGTGGTCACCCAGCAAGTGGTGCCTAGCCCCGCCTCAATCGGATCGAATGGCTACGTGGCCGGTCGTTCGTACCTCGAGGATGATGGGGAGAGAGATTTCTACCGGCGGAGAGGGCTGATCACGGCCGTAGTGCTGGTCTTCATGGTTATCGTGATCTGGTGGGCCCTCGGCCGCACTGGAGGTGCAATTGGGGACCTCATCGAAAGTATCGTCGGATTGCTGGACATCTGACGAACCGATCCTCCGACTGACTGCGTAGGTAGGTCGATGGATTCAGTCCGCATCATGAAGAGGCTGGCCGCCGGAGACGCCGAGGCGGTGAGGGCCCTCTATCAGCAGTACGGCCG
>JANMST010000226.1:0-5490 GCA_031389635.1 Acidimicrobiia bacterium
CCCTCCGCGGACCGGAAACCGGGGCGATCGGGGTCGGGATGGCGGGGTTGGTCCTCTGGCCCGAGGGTGTCTTTGTCTGGGGCCCTCACGTCCGCGGTGAGAGCCTGACGATGCGTCACCGCCTCGAGGAACTCTTGGGCCTCCCGGTCGTCGTCGACAACGATGCCAACTGCGCGGCTCTGGCCGAGTTGACGAACGGAGCGGCGAAGGGAGCCAGGAACGCGGTGGTTATGACCCTTGGCACCGGGATAGGTGCCGGGATCATTGCCAACGGCGTCGTCTATCGGGGTGGGTCATTCGCCGGAGAGGCCGGCCATATGACGATGATTCCCGACGGCGATCCCTGCGAATGTGGCCGCCGGGGATGCTGGGAGACGCTGGTCTCTGGCCGTCGATTCGGAGAGGAGGCCCGCCGGATCGTCGACGCAGACCCGGACGGAATCCTCGCCCGCATCGTCGAGGGCGCCGAGCCGAGCGGCAGCCATCTCGGTGCTGCTGTGGCCGCGGGCGACAAGGTGGCACGGGACTCCGTGATCGAGGCTGGCCGCTGGCTCGGCCGGGGTGTGGCCAATCTGGTGGCGATCCTCGACCCCGAGTTGATCGTCGTGGGCGGAGCCGCGGTCTTGGTCGGGGACACGCTCCTTGACACCGCCCGAGAGGAAGCCCTCCGGTTCGTCGAGGGCTCCTCACATCGGCCACCGATCCGGATTGAAGCCGCCCGATGCGGTCCCCGGGCCGGGGCCATCGGGGCCGGCCTCCTGGCCGCGGACGCGTGGAGGCCCCGGTGAGACCCACTGGGTTCAGGGGCGCCGCCGGTGCCGTCACGAATGCTTCCGGCAAGTGTCCGCCGAACCTATCCTTTCCCCGAAAGGGGATTGATGTGGCTAAGGACAAGAAGGCCGTTCGACCGGATGAGGTGATTCCACCCGAAGGTGGAGCCGGCATCCAGGTTCGGCAATTGGCCGTTGACGCGGCCCTGATGCTGCCGAATTTGATCAAGTTGCTCGGCCGGCTCCTCAAGGATCCCAGGGTGCCCCGTCGATCGAAGATCCTGCTCGGGGTGTCTTTCGCTTACGTCCTGTCCCCGATCGATTTGCTGCCCGAATTCATCCCAGTTGTCGGATTGCTCGATGACATCTTCGTGGTCACCTATGCCTTGAATCACCTGATCGAGCGGGCCGGGGAAGAAGTAGTGGTCGAGCACTGGGATGGTCCTCAGGACCTTCTCGGAATGATCCAATCGGTCTTGTCGACGGTGACAGACGTAGTCCCGGTGCGAATCCGCAGAATGATGGGAAAACTGGCGGGGGAGTGACTCACCCGGTTTCGCTGACCGCCCCCCAGTTCGCCAGAAGTCCGGAGTCCGTCCTCGACCTGGCACGTTCTCTTGGTTCCCTCGGGCTGACCGGGATGTTCGTCTTCGACCACCTTGTGCCGATTGGTGATCCACAGCGCCCGGTTCTGGAGGGTGCGGCAACCCTTGGAGCGATCGCGGCGACTGCCACGGCCAGAGTTGGGTCCCTGGTCACGCGGGCGACGCTCAGGGAGCCTTCGATCACTGCCGGGATCGCAGCCGCGTTGGCCGCGATTGCCCCCGGGCGCAGCATCCTCGGACTCGGTGCGGGCGACAAGATGTCAGAAGATGAAGCCGTCCGTTTCGGAATGAACCGGCCGGCTCTGCACGAACGGATCGGCCTCCTCGAAGAGACCATCGCCCTAACGAGACTGGCCGCACCCACCCTTCCCGTCTGGGTGGGAGGGAGGCACCCAAGGGTGAGGCGGGTGGCAGCTAACAGGGCGGATGGCTGGAACGCGTGGGGAGCCAGTCCCGATGAGCTATCAAGGGAGTCTGACGAGTTGCGGGCCGAGGCCGGACGGGACATCAAGATCACCTGGGGCGGTGGGGTGATGCTCGCTCCCGACCAGAGCAGTCTCGATGTCGCGGTTGCCGCCCGGGGCGGGAGCGAAGCGGTCGTACAAGCGGGCCTGACCGCCGGTACTCCCGCCCGGATCGTCGAGCACCTGGCGTCGCTGGCGGTCATGGCCGACGAACTGGTTGTCTCGGTACTTCCCAACAACCGTGAGAACTGGCTCTTGTTCTCACGCGAGGTCTTGTCACACCTGTGAGGGCCGGTGCTGGGTTGGAGGCTCGGTAGGCTTGCTCGCAATGGAATTCCGCCGTATCGACAACCTGCCTCCGTATGTCTTCGGAGCCGTCAACGAGGCCAAGCTGGCTGCCCGGCGAGCCGGAGAGGACATCATCGATCTCGGGTTCGGCAACCCCGACATTCCGTCGGCGCCCCATGTGGTCGACAAGCTCGTCGAAGCCGCTCAGATCCCGAGAAACCACCGCTATTCGGTCAGCCGCGGCCTGCCCAATCTGCGCAAGGCCGCAGCCGACAGATACCGCCGTCGATTCGGCGTCGAGGTCGACCCCGACACGGAGGTCATCGCCACGATCGGTGCCAAAGAGGGCCTCTCGCATCTGATGTGGGTTCTGCTGCAACCGGGCGACGTGGCGGTTGTCCCGGAGCCCTCCTATCCGATCCACATTTATGCACCGGTGTTGGCGGGCGCCGAAGTCAGGCGAGCACCGGTCGCATCGGACGACCTCTACTTCGAGTCGCTCGAGCGTATGTTCAAGGACGCCTGGCCCCGGCCGCGGGTGATCATCCTGTCCTTCCCGCACAATCCAACCACTGTCTGCGTCGACCTGGCTTTCTTCGAGAGGTTGGTTGCGTTCGCGAGGGAGAAAGAAGTCTTCCTGGTCCACGACTTTGCCTACGCCGACGTCGCATTCGACGGGTATGTGCCTCCTTCGATCCTCCAGGTACCGGGCGCCAAGGACGTCGCGGTTGAGCTCTACACCCTCACCAAGGGCCACTCCATGGCTGGCTGGAGAATGGGATTCCTCGTCGGGAACTCAGCGATGGTGGCAGCCCTTGGCAAGCTCAAGAGCTATCTCGACTATGGGACTTTCCAGCCGATTCAAATTGCCTCGATCATCGCCCTCAATGAAGGCGACGAGTATGTCGAGGAGGTCAACGAGATCTACCGGAAACGACGGGACGTCCTCATCGACGGTCTCAACCGCAACGGGTGGAAGGTGGAACGGCCCTCCGGGACGATGTTCGTATGGGCCCCGATTCCCGATCCGTACGTTGAGCAGGGATCGATGGAGTTCACAATGAATCTTCTCGATCGCGCCAAGGTGGCTGTGAGCCCCGGCATCGGCTTCGGGCCGAGCGGTGACGCCCATGTCCGTTTCGCCCTTGTCGAAAACGAGCACCGGATTGCGCAGGCCCTGAGAGGCATCCGGAAGGCTCTGGATCTGCTCTAGTTCGAAGTTCGAGGTGTGAGGTTCGAGGTTCGGACCTCACACTTCTAACCTCAAACCTCGAACATGCCCTTTGCCGACGGGATTGCCGACTTCCGATCTGACACTGTCACCCGGCCCACCGACGAGATGCGCAAGGCCATGGCCGAAGCCGAGGTGGGCGATGATGTCTATTCCGACGATCCGACCGCCAATGCCCTGGAAGAGGAAGCAGCGGCAGTAGTCGGCAAAGCGGCCGCCGTCTTCGTCCCGACCGGGACCATGGGCAACCAACTGGCGATCATGCTCCAAACTCGGCCCGGCGACGATGTCCTGTGCGATCCGGGAATTCACTCTCGAAACGTTGAGCGGGGGGCCGCCTCGGCGTTGTCCGGGGTGGCGTTCCGTACGGTCGACGCCTCCGATGGTCGGATCAGCTCCGCGCTGATCGATCAGGCGATGTCAACTGCCGGCTTCTTCCCGCGCATCAGGCTGATGGTGTGGGAGAACACCCACAACCTCTCCGGTGGGAAGGTGATCCCAATCGACGTTATGGAGGAAGGGACCGCCACCGCCCGACGTCACAAGCTCTCGATCCACCTCGACGGGGCAAGGTTGTTCAATGCTGTCGCTGCCTCCGGGGTCGAAGCCACCCGCTATGCCGCCAACGCCGACACAGTGCAGTTCTGCTTCTCCAAGGGTCTTGGTGCTCCGGTCGGATCGATCCTGTGCGGCCCCACCGACCTCATGGCCGAAGGCCGATATCTGCGCAAGCGCCTTGGAGGCGGCATGCGCCAGGTGGGTGTCCTGGCGGCGGCGGCCAGGATCGCGCTGCGTGACCGGGACCGCCTGTCCGATGATCACAAGGTTGCAGCGCATCTGGCCGAGGGTTTGGCCGCCCTGGCACCGCTGGCGGTCGACCCGGCAGCCGTTGAGACCAACATGGTGCAGGTCGATGTCGCTCGTCTTCCGGTTCCTTTCGAGGCCTGGACCGGCCGGCTCCCTGTCGCCGGCATCAAGATCAACCCACCGATCGGGGGAGTCCTGCGGCTTGTGACCCACCGCGACGTGTCAACGGGAGACGTCGATCGCCTGGTTGATGAGCTCCGACTCGCCATGGCCGGCCGATAACCGAATCGACCGGTAACCGAATCCATTTGTTGCGAGTCGATCTAGCAGTGTCATTTGCAGTTCTCTTCCCGGGGCAGGGGAGCCAATTCCCGGGGATGGGTGCTGATCTGTTCGCCGAGCGCCCTGACCTGCTTGGTCACCGGGCCGACTACATCCTCGGTTGGTCGTTGGAGGAAGTGTGCTTGCGGGGCTCAGAGGAAACACTCACCCGTACGGAGCACGCCCAGCCTGCCTTGTTCGCCGTGAGTTACGCACTCTGGGAGGAGGTGCGAGCGCGGCTCCTAGGCCTCCCTGCGGCCGCCGCCGGACATTCTCTCGGGGAATACACGGCATTGGCTGCATCGGGGGTAATCGACTTCGACGACGCGCTGGCAGTAGTGGCCGAACGCGGACAGGCCATGGCCGACGCTGCCGACCTCGAACCGTCCGGCATGTCAGCGTTGTTGGGGGCGAGCCTCGAGCAGGCAGAGGACGTGTCCGCCCGCCGTCGGGCCGAAGGGGGCCGGCTCACCATCGCCAATGTCAACGCCCCTGGCCAGGTGGTCCTGGCCGGTGGCAAGGATGATCTCGAGTGGCTTGAAGCCGAAGCCCAGGCGCTCGGGCTGCGGAAGGTGGTCCGATTGAAAGTTGCAGGCGCCTTCCACTCTCCGTTCATGGAACCGGCCGCGGCGAGAGTCGGCCAAGCGCTGGCGGAGGTTCCGGTTCACTCCCAGACATTTCCAGTGTGGTCGAACGTGACGGCGCAACCTCTGCCGGCAGGAAGAGAACGACAACTTCTGGTCGACCAGGTGGTGTCGCCGGTCCTCTTCGCCCAGACCCTGGCGAGGATGGCTGGATCCGGCGTGGAGTTGTTTCTCCATATCGGCCCGGGTGACCTCACCGCCTCCATGGCGAGGCGCTCAGCATTGTCGATGAGCCTCGTAATTCCCGGGTTTCTCTCCAGAAATCCAGCGGCACGAGGTGAGCCATGTCGCACCGAAATCCGTCTATGTTGCAGGTATCGACCCAAAACTTCATGGATTTCACCATCTCGCGACGCAGCT
>JANMST010000228.1:0-1538 GCA_031389635.1 Acidimicrobiia bacterium
AATAGATCGTGGTGTTGTCGGGGAACCATTGGGCTGCGATGAGCGATCCGATGAGGTTGCCGAAGATCGACAGCACAACCGACCATCCGATCCAGTATCCAAAGGCAGCGATGGGACCAATCAAGTTGAAGTACTTGCGCCATCCTTCGTGGGCGTAGAGGGCGATGCCTCCCGGCTTGTCGGGGAACATGGTGGCCGATTCCGAGTAAACCCAGTTCTGAAGCAGGCCCACCAGCGCTGAGATCCCCCAAAGGATGACTGACCCGAGAGCGCCGACCGTCGCCAGCGAGAAGCCAAGCGAGCCGATCAAGAAGCCCGGGTTGCAAAGGGCTATCACGAAGCCGTCGTACCAATGCAACGATTTGAGGAGTTGACGTTCCTCAATCACCGCTTCCGCCACGCGAACCTCCTGCTGCTGATTGGCAGCGAAGCGTAGAGGTGGGGTCATCGGCCGCGTTGTCTGGATCGGCCAAAAAGTTTCCTGAGAGGAAACCGGGGGAGCGCCCGGTGCTCGTGCTAGAGGCCATCACTAGCATTGCCGGATGCGGGGCGCCCTTATCACTGTCAAATGCGACTGCGGAGCCCTCTCCTATCTCGCCTATGGCGAAAGCCGGGTCTGTCCCGATTGTGGGCGACGCTGGGACACCACGCAGATTCCCTCGGAGGAGTATTGGGGCATCATGCGAAGGATGCGCAATTACCGGTTCCAGGCGATGGCCGTGGCGGCGGCGATGGCCGCCGGATTCGCTGTGCTGGCTGCCACCCAGGGCCAGCGTGCCCTCTTATTCGTGCCGTTCGTGTTCGGGGGATGGTTCCTCGTGTATATGCCAATGCTCCGGCGGCGGATGCGAAGGGCCACCCACCAGCTTCCTACCTGGCTCTTGCACCCCGGCCCCTGACTCCACCCTTCGTTGCCCCTGCCGCGACAGATCCCCGGATCGTGTAAAGCCCGTATCAAATGCCCGGGGTGAAAGAAACCGGCAGGGTGATGGGACCAGTATTTCCGCTCAAGGGCAGCCAGCGGGCATCGCCGTCGAGATAGGGGTCGCGCAGTCGTCGGGCAAGAAGGACCAGGGCTTCGGTCATGTCCACCCGAGCCAAGGCAGCTCCCAAACAAAAGTGGGCCCCGCCTCCGAAGCCGAAGTGAGGGGGGCGGTCAGCGGCGATGTCGAAACGACCATCGGCCACCGCTCGAGGGTCGGTCCCGGTCGAGGCGGTCCAGAGGTGAATGGTGGTTCCTGCGGGAACGTCGAGGCCGTCGAAGGTCAAGTCCTCCAGAGCCTGACGGGTGACCCAGGTGGTGGTGGGGTTCGTGCGCATCACTTCCTCGACCGCCGCCCTTCCTAGCTCGGGCCTCTGGGCGAGGAGACGCCACTGCTCAGGGTGGGCGAGGAAGGATTGCATGGCCAGCCCGAGCTGGTTGCGGGTTGTGTCGAAGCCTCCGAACACGAGGAGGACGAGGGCGTCGAGCAGTTCCTCGGGGGAGATCTTGTCGTCCTTCACTTCGGCTGAAATCATCTGGGCGTGGACGATCCTGG
>JANMST010000299.1:0-2869 GCA_031389635.1 Acidimicrobiia bacterium
CCCACCACCCAGAATCCTTCGGATCGCAACTCAGCATGACCGAGGAAATCGCCTCCAGAGATGCCTATCGGTCTACGGCTGAAGGACGGGTCGTCGGGATCACCCCCGAGGGCGTCGAACTCGATCGCACTGTCTTTTACGCACGTGGCGGCGGTCAACCCGGAGATGTCGGGACACTTCGGTACCCGGGTGGAGAGGTCGAGGTCGTCGACACGATCCGCCGCGACGGAAAGATCCTTCACGTCGTGGCTGATCCCCTCGGCCTCGAGCCAGGATGGGGAGTCGAAGGCCTCATCGATTGGGACCGGCGCTACCGGCTCATGCGGACCCACACGGCTCTTCACGCTCTCTCCGGAGTGGTATGGCGAGACTTCGGAGCGAAGGTGACCGGGGGCAACATGGAGCCGGGCGTGGCCCGGATGGACTTCGAACTCGACGCGATGTCAACCGAGTTCGGGCGCGAGGTCGAGCGGATCCTGAACGAAGAGCTGGTGAAGGGATACCCGGCCGAGGTTCTCTTTCTTGCCCGCGACGCCGCAATCACCGATCCCGAGCTCATTCGTACCAAAGCCAATCTCATTCCGGATTACGTCACCGAAATCAGAGTGATCGACATCGTGGGGCTCGATCGCCAGGCCGACGGTGGAACCCATGTGCGCTCCACCCTCGAGGTGGGACAGGTTCGAGTCGTCAAGACCGAGTCCAAGGGCAAAGCCAACAAGAGGATGAGGATTGAGCTTGAGTAGCAAGCTCAATCCTCATCCCGTGGTGCGTGGTGCGTGGTGCGTCATGCGTTCGAACCGCCGTGAAGTTCCGGATCGACTCACCACCCACCACGCATCACACACCACGCAGTGATCGACTTCTTGCTTGGGGCCGCGCTGGCGGGGCTGGTGGTGCGGGGATGGTTGCGAGGCCTCGTTCGGGAGTTGTTGGATCTCGTCGGCCTCGTGCTTGGCGCGGCGGTGGCCTTCCGCTTGTCGGGACCGATCGGCGATTTCGTCACCGACCGGTTCGGAGTCACCTCCGAATGGGCCCGGCTCGGGACAGGGCTGGTGCTGTTCGCAGGTGTCGGGTTTGCGTTGAGCCTGGTGGCTCGGGCCATGAGCCGGGTGATGGAGCTTCCCGGTCTCAACCTCGCCAACCGCGTCGGGGGGGCAGCTTTTGCGGCGGCCTGGGGAGTGCTGCTGCTCACGATCGTTGTCGCGGTCGCGGGGGTTCTTCCCGTCGGAGGTCTCGGCGACACCCTGGCCGAATCCCGGATCGTCGGGGCATTGACGGGTCCCGACTCGTTGCCGAGCAGGGTTCTGGCCAGGGTGGCAGGCCGCCCGATCGCCGAAGTCATCTCGGCTCTGGAGGACCTCGTTGGTGGGCGGCGGGTCCTAGTCGAAGGAGACGAGAGAGTCGAGCTCCAGCCCGTCGAGCCGGCCGACTATGCGCTCGACCGAGGGTCTGCGGAGGAGGTCTACACCTTCATCAACGACGTGCGCCTCGAGGCCGGCATGAATCCGTTGCCGTGGTCGGAAGAGCTGGCAGCCGTGGCTGCGAAGCATGCCGAGGAGATGTATCGGAACGGTTATCTCTCGGCCGTCTCTCCTGTGACCGGCACTGTTGCCGACCGCGTGGCGGCCGCCGGGATCGGTCTGGCGTCCGTTGCCGAGAATATCGGCCTCGCCGCTACGACCAGGGCTGTCCACGAAGAGATGGTCGAGTCGACTCCACATAGGGCGCGGATGATTTCAGGAGCGGTCGACCGGGTAGGAGTAGCGGCCGTGGCCGGCCCCTACGGAATCATCGTGGTCGAAGTGTTCGGCGGTTAGCAGCTTCAAGCCTCAGGGGGCTTGTAGCGCTCGAGCCAAATCTGACACACTCCACGTATTCGGGACTTTCGACGCCTTCAGGTTTGGCGCCAGGCACACAGCCTCACCCTCGCGATCTACAAGGCGACCTCGAGGTTTCCCGATTCGGAGCGGTTCGGACTGAGAGCTCAGGTGCGCGCATCGGCGGTTGCGATCGAAGCCAATATCGCCGAAGGATCGGGCCGCCGAACTAGCAGTGACTACGGACGGTTTCTAGACATTGGCCTCGGTTCGGCCAACGAAACCGAATGCCACCTGTTGATCGCACTTGATCTAGGACTGGTCCCCGCCGCCGACGTTGAAGGCCTTCTCCAGGGCACCGACGAGGTTCGAAGGATGCTGATTGGCCTTAGGCGAAGGTTAACTAGAGCTGCCGGGCTTGAGGCTTGAGACTTGCGGCTTGACGGCCCTAACCCCGCCGCCACCCACTACTGGGCGCGGGCGGCGTCCAGCAACTCTTTGATCGCCGTACTTATCGCGGCGGCAATCCGGTCGGTGTCGGGGATTGCATCGAAGTCGGCATGGATCCCCCAATGGAGGTTGCCGTCGTAGGAGAAGATCGCCAGACCAAGCCCGTGTTGGGACCAGAGAGGGACGATGGGAAAACTTGCGATCATCTTGGCTTCGAGCAAGTACATCGGGAATTGCGGGCCCGGCACGTTGGTGACGGTGAGGTTGAACGGTCGCACCATCGGGCCTACAACACGGTTGGCCATCGAGATGAGTGTCAAGGGTGTGCCCCGCGAGAGCTCAACCAGCGTCGAGGCCCCGAGGGCCTGATTGGTCTGCTTGAGGCGGGCGGTCTCCTGGTGCAGCTTCTGGAGGCGCAGGAGCGGTTCGGGCTCGGACAGCGGCATGTTCACGAGCCACATCGCGACTTGATTGCCCAGGGACCCGCGCTGGTCGGCCTGGCGGGTGGAGACCGGGACCATGACCCGGAACTCGATTCCGTCAACGTCGAACTGCCTCTCTTCCGTGAGGAAATGCCGAACCGCCCCGGCTACCACGGC
>JANMST010000245.1:0-9671 GCA_031389635.1 Acidimicrobiia bacterium
CCGACCTCGACTCGCAGTTGCTCGCACAAGGAATCGCCGATCAACTCGAGAACCGGGTCGCTTTCCGCCGCGCCATGAAGAGGGCAGTTGCAGCCGCCCTCAAGGCCGGAGCCCAAGGCGTTCGAGTCGAGTGCAACGGCCGTCTTGGTGGCGCCGACATGGGTCGTCGGGAGTGGTATCGGGAAGGTCGGGTTCCGCTTCACACCTTGAGGGCTGACATCGACTACGGCATGGCCACCGCCCGGACCACCGTCGGTGCGATCGGGGTCAAGGTTTGGGTCTACCGGGGTGATGTCGTCGGTGGCCTGGCAGCCAGCCGTGAGAAGATCGCGGCCGAGGCAGCACTTGCCACCGGTGGCCCCGCACGCCGTGCTGCACCTGCCAAGGCCCGGGCTGAGCAGGCAGTGGGCCGTGATAAAATGCCACGTCTCATCGAGGCCGGAGGCGGCAAACGCCTCATCGAGGCCGGTGGGGGCAAGCGAGATTCCGGACGCCGCCTGATTGAAGCCGGCGGCGGGCGCCGGATCACCGCCGAGGAAGCCGAAGTCGAGTATCAGGTTGCGCGCGAGGAAATCGTGCCGGATGCACCGGAAGAAACCGGCGTGCCGGACGCGGATCCCGTGGTCGACCAGGTAGTCACGGAAGACGCGCCTGAAGAGGACGTCGACTTCACCGAGGCCGTGGCCAACGAGAACATCAATCCAGAAGAGATCAAGAAGGAAGAGGAATAGCCCGTGTTGATGCCCAAGCGCACCAAGCACCGCAAGGTGCATAGGGGCCGCCGTACCGGCATGGCCAAGCGCGGCACAAAGGTCAATTTCGGCGAGTTCGGTCTCCAGGCCCTCGAAGAGGCCTGGATCACCGCTCGCCAGATCGAGGCTGCCCGAATCACGATCTCCCGCACGATCAAGCGAGGCGGCAAGGTCTGGATCACGATCTTCCCCGACAAACCCGTGACCATGAAGCCGGCCGAGACCAGGATGGGATCGGGCAAGGGCAACCCGGAATTCTGGGTGGCCGTCGTCAAGCCCGGACGGGTCATGTTCGAGCTGGCCGGCGTGCCCGAGGAATTGGCTCGCGACGCTTTCCGCCGGGCCGGTCACAAGCTTCCCATCAAGACCCGATTCCTGACGAGGGATGAGGGATGAACGCCACCGAACTGCGCGAGCTCGATGCCGATGAGCTGACGACCAAGCTGGCCGAAGCCAAGGCCGAGCTGTTCAACCTCCGCTTCCAGCTCGCCACCAACCAGCTGGACAACACCGCGCGGCTGCGTGAGATGCGCAAGGAAGTTGCCCGAATCGCCACGGTGATCAGGGAATTCGAGATCTCTGAGTGGCGTGCCACCCAGACGCCAGACACCAGTCGCCAGACGCCAGGAAAAGGATCATGACCGAGAATTCAGAACGCGCCCGCCGCAAGACGCGAGTCGGGGTCGTGATCTCCGATGCGCGCGACAAGACGGTGACGGTCGAAGTGCCGGCATCGTTTAGTCATCCGCGCTACGACAAGGTCGTTCGCCGATCGACCAAGTTGCACGTCCACGATGAGACCAACGACGCCAAGACCGGTGACCGGGTTCGGATCATGGAGACCCGCCCGATTTCCAAGCAGAAGCGCTGGCGGGTGGTTGAAGTGCTGGAGCGTGCACGATGATTCAGCAGGAAAGCCGGCTCAAAGTGGCCGACAACTCTGGGGCCCGCGAGGTGCTCTGTATCAGGGTGCTCGGGGGCTCGACCCGACGTTACGCCGGAATCGGCGACGTGATCGTCTGTGCCGTCAAGGACGCCATCCCCAATGGCACCGTCAAGAAGGGCGAGGTCGTCAAGGCGGTGGTCGTGCGCACCCGTAAAGCCGCTCGCCGCGCCGATGGCACCTACATCCGTTTCGATGACAACGCCTGCGTCATCATCGACGCCAACCGTCAGCCCCGCGGCACCCGCATCTTCGGCCCGGTCGCCCGTGAACTCCGCGACAAGCGCTTCATGCGGATCGTCTCGCTCGCCCCAGAGGTGTTGTAATGATTGAGGTGTTGTGATGAAACTCCGCGCCGGTGACAAGGTGGTTGTGATCTCCGGCAAGGATGCCGGCAAAGAGTCGCGCATCTCCAAAGTCATCCGCAAGAGGGACCAGGTCATTGTCGAAGGTGTCAACACCGCCAAGAAGCACCAGCGGCCCCGTGGCCAGACCATGCAGGGCGGTGTGATCGTCAAGGACATGCCGGTTCACGTTTCCAACGTCATGATTTTCTGTGAAGAGTGCGACAAGCCGACCCGGATCGGATATCGCTTCGACGACAACGGCAAGCATCGGATCTGCCGACGGTGCGGGAACGACCTATGACAACACCTGACACTTCCACCGAGCCAGTTATTCCTGCCGAGGGGCCTGATGCCCTCCCGGCTGCTCCAGCCGCGCCCGATGCCGTTCCGGCTGCTCCCGTCGCGGAGCCCGGTGCCCAACCGGCCTCAAAGGCCGGGCCGGTGCCCCGCCTCAAAGTGGTGTACCTCGAAAAGGTCGCTCCTTCTTTGAAGGAGCAGCTCTCGATCGCGAATGCGATGGAGGTTCCCCGCCTTGAGAAGATCGTCGTCAACATGGGAGTCGGGGAGGCCGTCGGCGACCGCAAGGCGATCGAAGCGGCCTTCGACGAACTCTCGCTCATCACCGGACAGAAACCACGCCTGAACAAGGCTCGCAAGTCGATCGCCGGCTTCAAGGTGCGCGAGGGCATGCCGGTGGGAGCATCGGTGACGATGCGCGGCAACCGGATGTGGGAGTTCTTCGACCGCCTCCTGGCTGTTGCCATTCCCCGCATTCGAGACTTCCGGGGCCTCAACCCGCGCGCCTTCGACGGCCGGGGCAACTACAGCTTCGGGGTGACCGAGCAACTCATCTTCCCGGAGATCGACTTCGATCGGGTTCAGTCGGTGCGAGGGATGGACATCACCATCTGCACCACTGCCACCGACGATCAGCATGCCAAAGCCCTGCTCGAGGCTTTCGGCTTCCCGTTCCGCAAGCAAGAAGTGCGTGCCTAGGAGACCTTGTGGCTAAGAAATCGATGATCATCAAGGCCAACCGCAAACCCAAGTTCAAGGTGCGCGGCTACACCCGGTGCCAGCGCTGCGGTCGTGCCCGGGCCTATCTGCGGGACTTTGGAATGTGCCGTATCTGCGTTCGCCAACTCGCTCAGCGCGGCGAACTCCCCGGGATCAGAAAGGCGTCCTGGTAGATGCTTACCGACCCTATTGCTGACATGCTCACCCGCATCCGGAACGCCGTGGCGGTAGGCCATGACAAGGTGACGATGCCGACCTCCCACTTGCGGGAAGGGGTGGCGAGGATCCTCGCCTCCGAGGGGTATATCGATCGCTTCGAGGTTGCCTCGGAAGCGGTCAAGTCGAACCTGACTGTCTTTCTTCGCTACGGCCCCCGACGGGCGCCCGCCATCTCAGGTCTCAAGCGGATCTCACGCCCCGGTCACCGGGTCTACCGACCTGCCGACTCATTGCCGCGGGTCCAGGGCGGACTCGGGGTCGCGGTTGTCTCGACGTCTCAGGGTCTTCTCCCTGACCGCGAAGCGCGTCGCCGCAAACTGGGCGGCGAAATTCTGTGCGAGGTTTGGTGACATGAGCCGCATTGGCAAGAAGCCGATAACCGTCCCATCCGGTGTCGAAGTCACCGTTGACGGCGTTCGGATCGGGGTCAACGGTCCCAGGGGACGTCTCGAGCGGGTGTTTCCCGAGAACATGGTGTTCTCGATGGAGAAGACCGACGAGGCAGGCACCGTGGTGACGGTCTCGCGCCCCGATGACCAGCGCGACAACCGGGCGTTGCACGGGCTGTCGAGAGCGTTGTTGGCCAACATGGTCCAGGGAGTCGCCGAGGGCTATCGCCGTGAACTCCAGATCGTCGGGGTCGGTTACCGGGCAACGCTAAAGGGGTCGACTATCGAACTTCAGCTCGGGTTCAGCCATCCCGTCTCGGTCGAGGCCCCGGAAGGGATCACCTTCGAGGTTCCAGAGCCCACCCGGATCATCGTTTCAGGGGTGGACAAAGAACAGGTCGGGCAGGTCGCGGCCGACATTCGAAAACTGCGACCACCAGAGCCTTACAAAGGCAAGGGCGTGCGTCACCTGAATGAGCAGGTGCGCCGCAAGGCCGGGAAAGCAGGGAAGAGATGAAGAATCGCCTAGAGGCACGACGCCGCCGGCATGTTCGCGTGCGAAAAGCTGTCGTCGGCACTCCCCAGCGCCCCCGCCTGGCAGTATTCCGGAGCAACCGGTATCTGTACGCCCAGGTAATCGACGACCAGACCGGCCGCACTCTGGCAGCCGCGTCGTCCCAGGAACCCTCGCTGCGATCGAAGACCCTGACGGTGGAAACCGCCGGCGAGATCGGAAAACTCGTCGCCGAACGCGCCAAGAGCGCAGGAGTCGGTGCCGTCGTTTTTGACCGGGGTGGTTTCACTTATCACGGTCGTATCAAGGCTCTGGCGGATGCTGCCCGGGCATCTGGCTTGGAGTTCTAGGAGTAACCATGGCTGAAGTCCAATACGACGAGAGAGTCATCACGATCAACCGCGTGGCCAAGGTCACCAAGGGTGCCAAGCGTTTCAGCTTTACCGCCCTTGTCGTCGTCGGCGACGGCAATGGTCGGGTGGGAGTGGGCTACGGGAAGGCCCGGGAGGTCCCCAGCGCCATCCAGAAGGGGATGGAGGCTGCCCGCAAGGCAATGGTCCTCATCCCGATGGCCGGTCAAACGGTGGTTCATCAGGCGGTCGGCATTCACGGTGCATCGCGGGTCCTCATCAAGCCGGCGGCACCCGGTACCGGTGTGATCGCCGGAGGGGCAGTCCGACAGATCCTCGAAGCGGCCGGGATTCGTGACGCCCTCGCCAAGTCGCTCGGCTCCCCAACCCACATCAATGTGGCTCAAGCTGCGATGAATGCCCTTACCGGCCAGCGGCGTCCCGAGCAGGTAGCGGCCTTGCGCGGCAAGCAACCTGAGGAAATTGCTCCTCCCGGTCTGCTGGCCGCATATCGGAGCACCGAGGCGCTTCGGGCTCGGAACGGTTAGGAGACCCCGTGGCAGATGAAACCCAAAAGCCAGCCAAGGCCAAGAGGGCTGCGAAAACCAAGGCGACCGGAAAGGTCCAGGTGACCTTGCGCCGCTCCGTGATCGGTGAGAAGCCCAAGACCCGCCAGACGGTCGACGGACTCGGCCTTGGCAAGATGAACTCCACCGTGGACCTTCCAGATAACCCCTCGGTCAGGGGCATGATTCACGCTGTGCGCCATTTGGTAGAGGTGTCGGGCGGGCGAATTCCAGAGGGCGAAAGACGGAAGACGGAAGACGGAAGACGGCTGCGAAGAAGAGCCAACTAGGACGAAGATGAGTGACCACCTCCAATTACACGATTTGAAACCCGCCCCAGGGTCGAAGAAGAAGGCAATCAGGGTCGGACGCGGTCCTGGCGGCAAGGGCGGGAAGACCGCTGGACGGGGCACCAAAGGCCTCAAGGCTCGCAACACCTTGCGTCCAGGCTTTGAGGGCGGTCAGACCTCGCTGGTCATGCGAATCCCCAAGCTCAAAGGGTTCCGCAACCCGAACAAAGAGAATTTCGCCATCATCAACGTCGAGTCTCTCAATCGGTTCAGCGCCGGGGCTGTCGTCAACCCCGACGAACTGCGCAAGCGCGGCTTGATCAAGCACCGTGGCCGGGTCAAGGTGCTTGCCGAGGGCGAAGTCGACCGGGCCTTGACGGTGCACGCCCACGCCTTCTCGGCAGCAGCGCGCACGAAGATTGAGAGTGCTGGCGGAACGTGCGAGATAGTCGAATGACTTCTTTAGACGCTAGACGCAAGACGCTAGACGCAAGCCGAACCCGCGTTTGGCGTCTGGCGTCTGGCGTCTTGCGTCTCCTTTCCACCGATGGACGGCGAACCCTCGGAGCCGCGAGGTAACCCGATGCTTTCGATGTTCCGGCACATGTTCACGATTGCGGATCTTCGGGGGAAAATCCTCTTCACGCTGTCCATGTTTGCGGTCTACCGCTTGGGCACCACGATTCCAGTGCCTGGCATCGATCTCGACGCGGTTCGCATCTGGCAGTCCCAGCAGCAGGCCGGCGGCATCTACGGGTTGTTGAACCTCTTCTCCGGTGGTGCCCTCGAGCAATTCTCAGTTTTCTCGCTTGGCATCCTGCCTTACATCACCGCAACCATCATCATGCAGTTGCTGACGGTTGTGATTCCTCGGCTGCAGACCCTCCAGGATGAAGGCGAAGGCGGCCGCAAGGTCATCACCCAGTGGACTCGGTACATCACCGTAGTCCTGGCCCTGATCCAATCGACCGGATTCACCTACCTCTTCCACACCGGGACTCTCACCAACGGGATCGATCTGATCCCCAACTACAACCCGGGCAGGGTGGCTCTCATCGTTCTCACGATGACGGCGGGCACGGCCTTCGTGATGTGGCTGGGCGAATTGATCACACAGCGCGGGATCGGTAACGGGATGTCGCTGATCATCTTCGTATCGATCCTCAGCCAGTTCCCCTTCACCTTCGGGCGGATCTGGGGGAGCACCGGGGCCATCGGACGCTACGCCCTCTTCGGCGCCATCATCCTTTCCTTCCTCCTGATGATCGTGGCGATCATCTACATTGATCAGGCCCAGCGCCGAATTCCGATCCAGTTCGCCAAGCGGGTTCGTGGTCGGAGGGTCATGGGTGGCCAGTCCACCTATATCCCGTTGAAGGTGAATACCGCCGGGGTCATCCCGGTGATCTTTGCTTCCTCGGTGATGCTGTTCCCGTCGCTGCTTGTGACTGCGATTCCGTCCGACAACCGCATTCTCGCCGGCTTGCGGCGCTGGATCGACAGCAATCTCGGCGGTCAGACCGGTCGGGTGAGCATCTGGTACGTGGTAATCCTGTTCACACTGATCATCTTCTTCACGTACTTCTACACGGCCATCCAGTTCGATCCCAAGCGACAATCAGAGATGTTGCAGAGGCAGGGAGGGTTCATCCCCGGCGTGCGGCCGGGCAGCGCCACCACCCGATACCTTGGGCACACCCTCAACCGGATCACCCTTCCGGGTTCGGTCTATCTGGCCACCATCGCCGTAGTTCCCACGCTGGCAAGCCTCATCTGGGGCATCCCGATCGGCTTCTCGGGCGTGTCGATCCTTATCGTGGTCGGCGTTGCCATCGAAACGATGAAACAGGTTGAGAGTCAACTAACGATGAGGAACTACGAAGGGTTTCTCACTTGAAACCAAGACGCCAGACGCTAGACGCTAGACGCCAGCCGGACCTCGCGGAATCTGCTGGCGTCTTGCGTCTTGCGTCTTGCGTCTGCGAGTTCATGGAAGCGCAGCGACCATGAAATTGCTTTTCATTGGTCCTCCTGGCGCTGGCAAGGGGACCCAGGCTTCTCTCGTTGCACAGAGACTCGGTATCCCTCACATCTCCACCGGCGAGATGTTTCGACACCATGTCTCTACCGCGACCGAACTCGGCAAGCGAGTCAAAGCCATCCTGGAAGAAGGCGGCTACGTCCCCGATGACATCACCGTGGCAATGCTGGCAGAGCGACTCGCTGAACCGGACGCCCAGCCGGGGTACATCCTCGACGGCTTTCCCCGAACCAGCCCTCAGGTGGAGGCGCTTGATCAACTAATCGGGCCGGAAGGCCTCGACAAGGTGGTCCTCTTTGAAGTGGACGAGGACGCCCTGGCTGCTCGCATGCTTTCCAGAGGTCGGGCCGACGACACCGAGGAGATCATCCGCAATCGCTTCAAGATCTACGAGGAGCAGACGGCCCCGCTGATCGAGACCTACGGCGATCGGGGCCTGGTGCTGACCGTCGACGGCATAGGCGAAGTAGAAGAAGTGACGAACCGAGTCCTTGAGGCGGTAGCAAAGTGAACCGGCCCGTTGTCACACTGAGACGCGTCTGGCGTCTCAGTTTCCGTACGCACCACGTATTACGAAGTACGCACAACGGGCACCCTCTTACATGATCACCCTGAAGTCCGAACGAGAGTTCGCCAAGATGGCGGTGGCCGGGGCGTGCGTTGCCGCGGTCCATCAGGCCGTCCGCGAGGCGGCCAAAGCAGGAGTCGCCCTCAAAGACCTGGATGTGATCGCCGCCCAGATCACCAAGGAACGTGGTTGCACGCCGTCGTTCCTCGGGTATCAGCCATCGCCCCACCAGATTCCCTATCCGGGTCACCTTTGCCTATCGGTAAACGACGTCATCGTCCACGGGATACCTTCGGCCTACCGCCTGCGGATCGGGGACGTCCTATCGGTCGACGCCGGTGCCATCTTCGAGGGATTTCACGGGGACGCTGCTTTCACCATGGCGATCGGGGAGGTGTCGGCCGAGGCCGCCCGCCTGATCGGTGCCACGGAGGAGGGGATGTGGGCCGGCATCCGCCAGGTCAAGGCCGGAACCCGCGTTGGAGACGTTTCGGCTTCCGTCCAGGCTGTCGGAGATCGTCACCAGATCGGGATCGTCCGGGAGTACGTGGGCCACGGAATCGGCCGCCAGATGCACGAAGAGCCCCAAATCCCCAACGTTGGTGTGGCCGGAAGGGGGATGAAGCTCAAGGCCGGCATGGCGGTTTGCATCGAACCCATGTTCAACCTCGGAAGCTGGGAAACGACTGTCGATTCCGACGGTTGGACCGTCCGGACCATCGACGGGTCGCTCTCGGCTCATTTCGAACATACTGTGGCCATAACCAGGGACGGGGTGAAGGTGATGACCCTGGCCGAAAAACCGGTTGATTTGGTAGAAATGGCCAGTAGCAGGTACCATTCTCCGCCGGTCTTCGGAACCCAATAGAGACGTGATCAATTTCTCGTGACAGAGGAAGACGACGTCATCCGGGTCCAAGGCACCGTTGTCCAAAACCTCCCGAACGCAATGTTCAAGGTCGAAATTGACGGTGGCTTGGAAGTGCTCGCGCACGTCTCCGGAAA
Organism: Acidimicrobiia bacterium; assembly: GCA_031389635.1. Taxonomy (GTDB): domain Bacteria; phylum Actinomycetota; class Acidimicrobiia; order Spongiisociales; family ZC4RG35; genus DATEEG01. The sequence goes on from JANMST010000245.1 coordinate 9,002, forward strand.
GATGAGGATGCGGCGTATCCGGATTCTTCCCGGGGACCGGGTAGATGTTGAGTTGTCGGCGTACGACCCCACTAAGGGCCGAATCGTCTGGAGATATAGATGAAAGTAAGACCGTCCACCAAAAAGATGTGTGAAAAGTGCCGGATCATCCGGCGGCACGGCCGCGTTTGGGTGATCTGTCCCAACCCGCGTCACAAGCAGCGTCAGGGGTAATTGAATGGCTCGAATCGCAGGCGTTGATCTTCCCCGCGACAAGCGGCTTGAGATCGGACTCACCTATATCTTCGGTATAGGTCTAACTCGCTCCCAGCAGATCTGCCAGGAGTTGAGCTTGAGTCCGGACACCAAGGTGAAGGATCTCACGGAGGACGAAGCAGCCCGCGTTCGCCGGCACATCGAGCAGAACTTCCAGGTCGAAGGCGACCTTCGTCGTGAAATCCAGCAGAACATCAAACGTAAGATCGAGATCGGCTGCTACCAGGGCATTCGCCATCGTCGTGGCCTCCCTGTGAGAGGCCAACGTACTCACACCAACGCTCGCACTCGCAAAGGCCCCAAGGTGGCCATTGCCGGCAAGAAGAAACTCAAGAAGTAGGTATAGACGGTGGCAAAACAGACTCAACCAGCTGCCGCCAGCGGCGGCCCCAAGAGGGTGCGTCGGCGCGAGCGC
>JANMST010000302.1:0-7624 GCA_031389635.1 Acidimicrobiia bacterium
GGCCCGACCGGCAGTTCCAGGATCTCTCGGGCTCGACGAATCCAGACGAACCGATGGGGCAACAGGATCCGAAACCCGACAACCCTGCGCCGATCATCCAACCCGATGACAAGCAAAGGCTCCCTCATCCCGAACCCGTGCACCGACTGGCCGGGGATGAGCATCCCAGAGCCTTCGGTGGTGGGCGTCAGGCCCTTGCACCGCTGACGGAAGGTTTGGGCAATCCATACCGGTGGCGACAACCAACCCTGGGTTGCGAAAGTGCCCCATTCCACAGTGAGAACCTATCGACCCGCGCCCTTGCCTGGAATCCCCATGACCGTTCATCGAGACGAACCGGCGGCGCTGTGAGTTGGATGCGTCGGGAGTTCGCGCACCCCCCTCGATCTCGCTGCGCTCGATCGGTCCCCCCCGCAAGCGGGGGGACAGGTCCTATCCCACCAGACCACTGCGGCAGTCTCCGCAGATACCTTTGCCTTTGTATGGGGAGACGTCCTCGTTGCGGCCACAGAAAGCACAGGTGCTCTCGAGCTTGCGGATCACGATTCCGGTTCCCTCGATGCTGATGAGCAACTGGTCCCCTTCACGGATGTTGAAAAGTCGGCGAGTCTCAGCCGGAATGACGATCCGGCCGAGGTCGTCGATCTTGCGAACGATTCCAGATTCCAAGGCTGTTGCTCCCGGAGGGGTTGACTGCCGGACCCGTCCGACATTACCTCCCCGGGTTGCGGCGCGTGGGGACGGCTACCCTCGCTCTCTTGCGGTGGATCGACACACATTGTCACCTCCAGCTTGACGGTCGGCCGCCCAGTGAGCTCCTGGCTCGTGCCGACAACGTGCCCTGGTTGGTGGTGCCCGGTATCGATGGAGAGAGCTCAAAGGCTGCGATTGAACTAGCGCTGGCCTACCCCGATCGAATGGTCGCGACCGCCGGTCTTCATCCTCACGAAGCGGATCAGTGGCAGGGCCAAAGAGACGAGATCACGAGCATGATCCCCGGTGTGGCGGCAGTGGGGGAGACCGGTCTCGATTTCTATCGAAATCTCTCCGACCCTGTCGCTCAGGAGACGTCCTTCATTGCCCAGATTCAACTGGCCCTCGAGTACAAGAAGCCGATCGTGGTCCATTGCCGCGATGCTTTTGCAAGGGTGCACGAGCTGATCTCCGAATACGACGCAGGTCCGTCGACCGTCCTGCATTGCTGGACGGGCGGGCCCCGTTGGACCAAGCGCTTTCTCGACCTTGGTTGCTGGTTTTCCTTTGCCGGGCCTGTGGCCTTCGAAACGGGCGAGACGGTTCGTCTCGGGGCGCAACTGGTCCCGCCGACCCGGGCGTTGGTGGAGACCGATACCCCCTATCTGGCTCCTCCACCACACAGGCGGGAACCGAATGAACCGGCCTGGGTCGAGTTCGTTGGAGCAGCGTTGGCCCGGGTTTGGTCGATCCCGGTGGACGAGGTGGCCGAACAGACCACCGCCAATGCACGAGCGGTCTTCTTCGGAGAGTCGTCGAGAGCATGACGGCCCAGACCCTCAATGAGATGCGCGAGCTTCTGCAGCGTCACGGCCTCAAGCCCCGCACCTCCCTCGGTCAGCACTTCCTGGCGGACCCCAATCTCACGAGAAGGATTGTCAACCTCGCCGGCGTCAAACGTGGCGATCGGGTGTTGGAAATCGGACCAGGCACCGGGACCCTTACCCGCCAGTTGGTGACAGCCGGGGCAGAAGTCACCGCGATCGAGGTCGACAAGCAACTCCGGCCCGTTCTTGAGGAGACCATGGCGGGGTTGTCAGTTAATCTGCTCTTCCTCGACGCTGCCGCCGTCGACTACCAGGAGTTGTTGGGCGTCGGGCCATGGAAGGTGGTAGCGAACCTTCCCTATCAGATCGGTACGCAGCTTGTCCTTGATTGGCTGCGACTGGTTCCGGCCATCACCGATATGACCGTCATGGTTCAACTAGAGGTTGCACAGCGAATGGCGGCCGCGCCGGGGTCGCGTGCATATGGCCTTCCTAGTGTCGTCGCCGGCCTTCATGCCGACCTCAAGATCGCTTTCCGGGTTCCGCCGCATGTCTTCTATCCACCGCCCCAGGTTGAGTCAGCCGTCGTCCGGGTGGTTCGAAAGGATGCCCCGCCTGGGGCCGCGAGAGCGATCGAGTTGGCTGCGGCCGGATTCGGACAACGACGGAAAATGCTGCGAGGCTCAATATCTGTGATCGTCCCGAACGCAGAAGAGTTCCTGAGGTCCGCGGGTATCGACCCGACCAAACGAGCCGAAGACCTCTCTCCCGCCGACTACTTGCGGCTGGCGGAGGCGACCTCTTGATTTGGGAAGCTCCCGCCAAGGTCAACCTCAGCCTCGAGGTTCGCACTCCCGAGAGGGACGGCATGCATCCGCTTCGATCGATGGTTCAGGCCATCGAGTGGTGCGACCTTCTCGACGTGGAGGAAGGCGACGAAGACCACCTCGAGATCGATGGTGCCAACCTTCCGGACGATGGCGAAAACTTGGTCTGGAAGGCGGTCACCGCCCTCCGCCAAAAGCTCGGTCAGGACCGGCCGAGCCTCCACATCAAGCTGACGAAAGCGATAGCGGTGGCGGCCGGCCTTGGTGGGGGCTCGAGCGACGCGGCTGCATCTCTGCTCGCCCTGGCGGCCATCCGAAAGGCGTCGGTCGACCTGGTTTCCGAAGTAGCGCCCACGGTCGGTGCCGATGTTCCGTTCTTTCTTGTGGGCGGAACAGCGTTGATCGAGGGTTACGGGGAGCGGATCACGAGAGCGAGAATCGACACCGAGGCATGGGCGCTGGCGATTGCGGTCCCCGACTTCGAACTGCGGACTGCCGACGTGTATCAGTCGTGGGATCGACTCGAGGAACCAATCGGCCCGACTCTGGATGGCCGGGCCCTGCCACCTTCCCTGCGCGAGCACGGTCCGTTCCGCAACGACCTCACTCTGGCCGCGATGGCGTTGAGACCCGAGCTGGGGGATTGGATCGCGGAAGTGGCCGATACGTGGGAACGCCCGGTGGCGATGTCGGGTTCGGGTCCATCCCTTTTCGCCTTCTTCGCCGACGTCGACGAAGCCGAAAGTGCGGTCAAGGCGCTCTCGAGATCGGTCCGGGCCGGCCGGGCCGCACGTCCCCGGCGGACCGGGGCGGTCAGGGTGTCCTGAGGCGATTCAGTTGCCCTATTCCTCATCGAGGATCTTGTCGGCTTTCCGGTTGATCCGTTCGAACTCGTCTTTGGTGAGGTTGCCCGCCTTGCGCTGCTTCTTAGAAAGACTCTTGGCGCTGATGGCGTGGCCTTTGTCGGGAATCGGGTAGTTCCCCGACTCCTTCTTGGCCCTGCTGGAGCGGGCCTTCTCGGGCAGGCCGAAGTCTTTGGCCGGAAGTTTCGCCCGTTGCTTCGCAGTGAGTTTGGCCATAGGTACTCCCTTCGTCGGTACCCCCTAAACGTACCCGTTGGCCGTGATCACCTAACCATGAACGCCGACCGCCCGACGAAGGAGGGCGAGGGGGGCGCGAACTCGCGGCGTAGGCGAACCTGTCCCCCCGCTTGCGGGGGGACCGCCCGACGAAGGAGGGCGAGGGGGGTGATCAGCGACCCCGGCGGCAGGTGGATCGTTTGGACCGATCGCGTTCGTCTGGAGACGAACTGGCGGCGCTATGAGGAGATAGTGCGTCCGGAGTTCGCGCACCCCCCACGATCGCCCAAAGCGGCGATCGGTCCCCCCGCAAGCAGGGGGACAGGCGATCGGTCTGGCCCCGCAAGCGAGGGGAGAAGGATCGTGAGGGTTGGTTTGGCGTCGCTAGATTCTTGCCACGCGCCCTATGGGGGGTGGTGTAACCGGTAGCACTTGTGTGATTGGGGTCCCGTAAGAGCGCCGGGGTGGGGTCGGTTGGTTTGGCGTCGCTAGATTCTTGCCACGCGCCCTATGGGGGGTGGTGTAACCGGTAGCACGGCGGGTTTTGGTCCCGTAAGAGCGGGTTCGAGTCCTGCCCCCCCAGCGATCACAAACCAAGTTATCGAGGTCCTATGAGCTTGATCGCCATCGTCCTGGCTGCAGGTCAGGGAACCCGAATGAAGTCCGACATCCCCAAGGTGCTTCATGCCGCCGCCGGTCGAACCTTGCTTGACTGGGCGCTGCAGGCAATCCGGGGACTGGACCCCGACCGGATCCTGGTCGTCATCGGCCACGAAGCCGAGCGCGTAGCCGGGACATTGCCCGAGTGGGCCGAGCCAGTGGTCCAGGAACGCCAGCTAGGAACAGGCCACGCCGCGACCGTTGCCCTGGCGGCCCTCGATGGCCTGACCGACGACGACACCATCCTCATCGCCTACGGCGACATGCCACTCGTTACTTCTGACTTGTTCGGAGCCGCCGTCGCTGCTCGTCTAGGACGGGTGGCCTCCATGGTCACATTCGAGAGTGGAGACCCGACCGGCTACGGCCGTGTCGTCAGAAACGGGGCCGGCGCCATCGAGAGGGTCGTCGAGGAAAAGGACGCGAGTCCCCAAGAGCGGGAGATCACCGAAGTCAACGCCGGAATCTATGCCTTCTCGGGAGCTGCTCTCACATCGGCTCTTGGCAAGGTCGCCACCGATAACGCCCAAGGAGAGTATTACCTCCCCGATGTCCTACCGATACTGATTCGCGCCGGTGAGCAGGTTGCCACCGTCAGCGCCGACCCGATGGAGGTGTCAGGAGTGAATTCGCAGGATCAACTGGCCGATGCCGACGCCGAGCTCAGGCGGCGGATCAATCTGCGCTGGCAACAAAAGGGAGTCTGGATGCAAGACCCGGATCGGGTCTACATCGATGACTCGGTCGAACTCGCTTCCGGGGTGCGGCTCTATCCGGGCGTCCATCTCGAGGGACTGACCCGGGTAGCGGAGGGCGCCGTGATAGGACCGGATACCTTCGTCGTCGACTCGACCATCGGACCCGGAGCCCGGGTTTGGTACTCGGTGCTTCGCTCCGCCCAGGTAGGGGAGGGAGCCGAGGTCGGACCGTACGCCTCCCTTCGACCCGGAACGGTCCTCGAGTCCCGTTCCAAGGCCGGAACGTTCGTTGAGATCAAGAACAGCAGCGTTGGTGAAGGTGCCAAGGTTCCGCATCTTTCGTACATAGGCGACGCCCAGATCGGGGCCAGGGCAAATGTCGGGGCAGGCTCGATCACCTGCAACTACGACGGATACGAGAAGCACCAGACGGTGATTGGAGAAGGAGCATTCATCGGATCGGACACCATGTTGGTCGCCCCGCTGGTGGTAGGCCCGGGGGCGTTCACGGGTGCCGGTTCGGTGATTACGAGGGACGTCGAAGCCGGAGCCTTGGCAGTCGAGCGCTCACACCAGGAAGAAATCTCGGGCTACGCTGCCAGACGGGAAGAGCGGCACCGAGCTAAGGCGTCCGAACACTGATATGGATCTCGTAAGTCGAAGCCGAATGATGCTCTTCACCGGAGGAGCCAACCCCGCCCTCGCCTCCGAAGTGGCCGACATGCTCGGTGTGCGGCTGGGTGGATTGCACCGCGACACCTTCGCTAACGGGGAGATCTACGTACGGCCGACCGAGTCGGTTCGGGGTGCGGACTGCTTCGTGATGCAGAGTCATTCGCATCCGATCAACGAGAACATGATGGAGCAGTGGATCACCATTGATGCCCTCAAGCGAGCCTCGGCTCGAAGGATCACCGCCGTTATGCCGTTCTATGGCTACTCCCGGCAGGACAAGAAGGTTCTCCCGAGGGAGCCGATCACGGCCCGTCTGGTGGGCAGCTTCTTTGGCGCTGCAGGGGCGGATCGTCTGGTTTCGGTTGACCTTCACACCGGCCAGCTGCAGGGGTTCGTCGACCTTCCCTTCGACCATCTCACCGCCCTCCCGATCATCACGGATTATTTGCGGGAACGGATCGACGGTCCGACCGCAGTGGTGTCGCCGGATGCCGGCGGTGTGAAGCGGGCCGAGCGATACGCGCGGCGTCTCGACGCCACTGTGGCCTTCGTCTATAAGCGGCGGGAGCCCGAACATCACAACGCCTCGGCAGCCCTGGAGGTCTCAGGTGAGGTGGCGGGACGCCACGCCATCATCGTCGATGACATGATCGACACCGCCGGGACCGTCTGCAACGCCGCCGAACTGGTGGCCGCCCAGGGTGCCCTGTCGGTTCGAATCGCCGCCACCCACGCCATTCTCTCGGAGCCGGCGGTAGACCGAATCAAAAACTCCTCCGTCGAGGAAGTCATCGTCACCAACACGCTTCCGGTCTCGCAGGACGCCGCCCAACTCGACAAGGTCAAGGTGCTCTCGATCGCCTCGATCGTGGCCGAAGCCCTTCACGCCATCTTCACCGAAAGTTCCGTGTCCGAGATCTTCCTGGGCGACAACACCTGAGGCTTACGTCTCACGTCTCACGTCGGGCTTCAGGGGTCGATGGCGGGAAGCAGGAGGATCTCGCCGGGGAAGATGAGGTCGGGGTCGCCCGATCTGATTCTCGAGAGATTGATACCGACCACTTTCAGCCAGTAGGGAGCAATCTCGGTGTCGGACACGTCCCGGCCCCGTACCAGAGCGAGCCGCTGCTCGGCCAGCGACCACATATGATCGCCGAGCTGGACAACGACCTCGGACGGCCCGTTCGAGCCCGTGGCATGGGGTGCCACCGATTCAGGATCGTCAACTTGTGGCACGGGTACCTGCTGGGTCGGCAGGAACAACGTTCCGGGGAGAACCGACCCGGTTACGGGGTTCTCTGTATCCACTGGATCGCCAGCAGGAACGGGTATGTATCCAGACCCTGTCATCGCAACAGCCGCGGCGGGAAGACCGATGCTGGCCACCAGGGCACCGGCCACCATGCCATCGATGAGCCGCCGGACCGGGCCGAGGGTCGCCCAACCGATCGCCCGGATGGCTGCGGGTAGTCGGGCCGCCCGGCCGATCAGGTAGAGAATCGTCGAACCCGCCAACCAGTAGCCCACCACCAGGCCTGTTAGACGCACGGCGGCGGCGAGAGCCGGCTCCAGCGGGCCGCCGGGATCGAGGATCAGGTCGAGCGGGAACCAGTCTCCGAGGCGATGGAGACCGGCGATCGAAGCAGCAACGAACGCCAACCAACTCGCCAGAACCAGCCATCGCCTGACCACGATGCCAACGTACCTACACGTGGGCCATGGGAGAAGGGGGTCGGAAGGTCGGGTTTTCGCGGGTCTACGATGGGTAACCCACGCCACCGCTATTTAGGAGTCCCTTTGAAGGTAAAGATCGGAATTGTTGACGCCGACCGCGTCGTGGAGCTTGAGACGGACGATCCGGCGGCGCTTAGAAAGACCATCGACAGTGCCTTTGCTTCCGGAACTTCGATGCTCTGGTTCGAAGACACCAAAAAGCGCCTGGTTGGGATTCCCCGCGACAAACTCGCCTTCCTGGAGATCGAACAAGAAACCGACTCCCGCTCGGTCGGCTTCGCCCGCGCCAGCGGCTAGTCAAGCTTTCAAGCTTCAAGCGACGAACCGGCGGCGGTGTTCGGTCCGGCTGCGGTCGAAGTTCGCGCACCCCCCTCGATCTAGCGGCGCGCGGAAGGTGCCCCCCCCAGCGGGGGGGAAGCAAAATAGGGAAA
>JANMST010000270.1:0-2470 GCA_031389635.1 Acidimicrobiia bacterium
GAACTTTGGTCAGTTCGGCGCCGAGCTTCTGCAGAACCTGGGCGGCGACCCCCTCGCCTTCGCGAATCAGACCGAGCAAGATGTGCTCGGTGCCGATGTAGTTGTGGCCGAGCTGCAGCGCTTCCCGCAGAGACAACTCGAGGACCTTTTTGGCGCGAGGAGTGAAAGGAATGTGGCCGGTGGGAGCCTGGGCACCCTGGCCGATGATCTCGACCACCTGGTCGCGAACAGCCTGAAGATTGATGCCCATCCCTTCAAGGGCTCGGGCGGCGATTCCCTCGCCCTCGTTCAGTAACCCGAGGAGGATGTGCTCGGTGCCGATGTAGCTGTGGTTGAGGAGCCGCGCTTCCTCCTGGGCCAGCACCACGACCCGGCGGGCTCGATCGGTGAAGCGCTCAAACAACTCAGACTCTCCTAAAACTCTCTACAGCCCCTGGCGAGCTACGGGGATTATACCGCCGGGGGCCGTCAAACTTCTGATGGGGCGTTCGACGGTCACCGGCAGTCCTTATATCGGTACGATGATCGCAGCGCTGATGACCGATCTGCACGATCTGATTCGATTGCCCTACGTCTGGGAACGACTGGCCGTGGTGGAGGAACGACTCCTGGAGGCGGCTACCTCCGACGATCCATACTTGACCAAGATTGCCCAGCATTTGTTGCTTGCCGGCGGCAAGCGCTTCCGCCCTCTGCTGGCCCTCTTGGCGGCTGAATTCGGAACCTCTCCCCGAGACCGGCGTCCGGTCGAAGCCGCGGTGTCGGTCGAACTCATCCATGTCGGGAGCCTCTACCACGACGACGTGATCGACGAATCCGATGTTCGAAGGGGCGCACCGTCGGTAAATGCCAACTGGACGAACACAGTGGCAATCCTGGCCGGTGACTTTCTGATGGCGAGGGCATCCGAGGTGGCTGCAACCTATCTCTCCCAGGAATCCGTCCGGCTCCTGGCTGTGACTTATGCGGAATTGGTCGAGGGTCAGACCCGTGAACTTCAACTGGTCGGATCGCTCAATCATTCCCTGACCGAGTACGAGCGTGTGATTGCCGGCAAGACGGCTTCGCTGATCAGAACATCGGCCCGGCTGGGAGCGATGGCCAGCGACGCCGAGCCTGCGGTAGTGGAAGCCCTCACTACCTGGGCCTGGCAGCTGGGGATAGTTTTCCAATTGGCCGACGATGCCCTGGATCTGGTCGGCACCGAGGACAGCCTCGGGAAACCGGCCGGTTCGGACATACGAGAGGGCAAGTTCACCCTGCCCGTGCTCGCTGCGGCGCACGACGACAGTGGCGGTCGACTGCGCCACCTCCTTTCGCAGCCGCGCCCGTACAGCGACGAGGTGGCCGACGAAGCCATAAGTTTGCTGCGCGAGGGTGGCTGGGTCGATCGGGCGATCGATGCGGCCCTGATCCGGGTGGAAACTGCCCAGCGGGGCCTGGAATCCTTGCCGGAGGGGCCAGCCAAGACTGCCCTGGCCGAGCTTGGCCGCTATCTGGTCGACCAGGTGGAAACCGAACGGCGACATTGAGGTCGACCGGAGCCAAAGTCTCAACCCGTTGGATATTCGGCCGATTGAATGGGTCGCCGGTCACTGAACGGCGGGTGAATGAAGGACGAGCCGATGTCAGATACTCAGAACTACCCAACTCCAGTCGATGACGGGACCTTGGCGCGACAACTGGCGGAGCGAGACGACGAGATCCGCCGCTTGCGTGGGATCATCGATTCGTTTCTTTCGGTCGACATCGACACTGGGTTATTGAACCGCAACGGCTTGATCGAAGCAGTTAAGCGGGCGAGCCTCTGGTGGGAGCGCAGGCGCGAGCCCTTCGGGGTGATGGCGGTCAGATTCTCCGACATGGTGGGCCTGAATCGAGACCAGGCCAACGAACTCGCATCCCGAATCGCAGCATCCATGTATGACACAGGACGCGCCGTCGACGACACCGGCCGGATCGATGAGCGAACTTTCATCATGGTTCTGAGAGAGTTCCAACGGCACGGGGCGATGACCGTTGTGTCGCGCATGAGGATCGCCCTTCGGGAGGCCATAGCCGATCCGCTGGTGACCGGTGATCTTCGTTTTGGTCTCGTCGTAGCCATCGAAGGCGACTCCTCCACCCCGGAGGACTACATCAACATGGCAGTCGCTGCCGCTGAACAAGCCGCCCCCGACGTTCCCAAGTTCGCAAGGGAACTGTCGTAGGGGGCACTGGTGAAGCCGTCCTAGATCTTTATTGACCGGGTTGCCGCGCCCCCCTACCTCTCGCCTCGGTCCTCGGCGACAGGGACCTTCCCCCCGGCCTGCCGGCCGAGGGGACAAAGGCTCCGTCCTATTCAGGACGGAGCGTTGGGAACAGGATCACATCGCGGATGTGGTGGGTGTCGGTCAGGAGCATCACCAGGCGGTCGACGCCAATGCCGAGGCCGCCGGTGGGCGGCATCCCGTACTCGAGAGCGCGCAGA
>JANMST010000278.1:0-12958 GCA_031389635.1 Acidimicrobiia bacterium
CGGGTTTCCCCTCGAGGAACTCGCCGATGATGAGTTCGCCCTTCTGCCCGTCGACGCTGCTGAGAGATGTCTCGGCCGCGACGATGCCTTCTAAACCAGGCCGGTACGTATTGTCCGTGGTCACGTCGGCGATGCTAGAAAGGGATGGCGGTAGTGGCGAAAGTGAGATGGCCACTCATCGTTGCTCTGGCCGCTGTCGGCCTCGTCTGGCTGGCCCAGGGGATCGGCCTGATCGGAGGCAGCGTCATGAGCGACGAACCCATCTGGGCCGTAATCGGCGCCGCGATGGTGGTGGGCGCGGCCGTGCTGACAGGCGCTGCCCGACGGCGCGGCTAACCGAGCCCGTCCTCTGTCGGAAGAATTGAAGCACCCATCGCGGCTGGTGACTTCTCCTTGAAGACCGAGATATGGCCGGAGGGTTCGAGGTAGGCCCGTCTCACCTCCCCGAGGAACTCGACGCCCTTCTCGCGCAGTCCCATGAAGACCTCACTCTGCGAGAGATCCTCCTGGTCGAGAGCCTCCGCTAAGAGCACCCCATCCCGCACCAGCAGCACCGGGATGCTCTCGATCAGCCGCTCCACCCGCTTGTTTCGCTCGGTGAACTTCACCAGGGTGCGTTCGAGGGCAACCACCGCCGTGATCACGATGATCCCGTGGACGATTGGCACGTCCACGTAGAACATCGGATCGCCCACTGCCGAACCCAGAGCCACGATGATCACCAGTTCGAACGGTGACAACTGGCCCAGCCCGCGTTTTCCGAGGACCCTCACCAGAGCGAGGGTGTACAGGTACATGACGGCCGTCCGCAGAACGATTTCAAGCACCAACGCAACGGACAGGTCGCCTAAGAAGATTCGATCGAATTCCATATCACCAAGCTATCGACAAGGCCCTCCACCCTGACGGATTGGGGCCTCATCAATCTCGGAGGCCAGCGGGCGAATCGCCTCGTGCCGGTCAGCGAATGACCGGATCATCTGGTGGCAGCGTCGACTCCGTCACCGAATCAACCGTTCGGGCGGTGGCGGTGCGCTGGGTCTGGATCGTCGGCGACACCCAGGCACTCAGAAGAGCCACGGCGCCCACGACCGCGTAGAGCCAACCGATCCGCTGGTCGCCGCCGAGAGCGTTGGCCAAAGGTTCGGGCTCGATCGCGTAAACGAGGCCGAAGGCGAGCGCAATCAGACCCAGTGTGGTCAGGCCGCTTCGGCTCCCGAGGACAGTGCCGGCGGCTCCGAGGAAGAACAGCCCGGCCAACAGATGGATGACGCCCATCAAGAGGGTGTGCTCGAAGCCGAGGACGGCGGTGGTTCCACCGGTCAGCGACTCGAAACCGACCCTGAGCATTGCGACGGCCCCCATCACGGTCAGAAACAGTCCGATGACACCGGCGACGATCTGAGAAGGGCTCCAGGTCTTGCGGTCGACCACCGTTCGGGACTCGGCCTGACTGATGTGGTCGGGGCCGCGGGAATGAACCGTCATGTGCTCCTCCGCTTTATAACTAAGCCGAACCCTACATACCCACGGCCGGAGGACTTCAAACCTTCAGCGGTTGGCCGGGATGACCGCCGTTCCGACCAATTCGACAATGGCAGCCGGGTCGAACAGCTCCCCGACCCCGAACAAAGCCATCGGCGGATATAGGCGACCAAAGACCTCCCGGTAAGCCGCGCCCAGTTCCCGACGAAGGCTCCGATAGGCAGCAATGTCGGTCACATAGATGTGGAGGTTGACGAGATCACTCCTAGAGGCGCCGGTGCCCTCCAACGCCACAGCAACGTTGCGACACGCCTGAGCGAATTGATCGAGGAGATCCTCACTGATGGTTCCGTCCGCGCGGTGCCCAGCCTGCCCTGCCAGGAAGACGACCCGGCCTGGCTCGGCCACCGCCGCATGGGAGAAGCCGATCGCCTCCGGGAGCTCCGGCGGATTCACAAAGAGGTGGCTCATCGCCCCAGCTACCGGCCGGTCCACCCTGGACGCTGCCCGCTCTTGAACGCCTCGTAGAAGCGGTGATGATCTTCGCCGGTCATCAACAGTGCCTGGGTCCAGGCCTCGAGTTCGATCGACGCCGCCAGGTCCATGTCGAGCTCCCGGGTCAACAGCGATTTGGTCGAGCCGTAGGCCCAGGTCGGGCCGCTGGCTAGCCGTCGTGCCAGGCTCGACGCTTCCTCCATCAACCTTTGATCGTCAACGACACGATTCACCAGCCCGATGCGTTCGGCAGTGGCAGCAGGGACCGCCTCGCCGAGGAGGAGGAGTTCTGTCGCCCGCCCGAGCCCGACCACCCGGGGAAGCAGATAGGCCGCTCCCATGTCGGCGCCGGCCAGGCCCACCCGGGTAAACAGAAAGTGGAAAGCAGACGAGTTGGCCATGACTCTGATATCGGCGGCCAGGGCGATGACCGCTCCGGCTCCGGCCGCAACGCCGTTGACAGCGGCGATGATCGGAATCGGGAGTTCGCGCATCCTCTGCACCACTGACCCGGTCATGCGGGTGAACTCGAGCAGGCCCTTCGAATCCAGGGTCTGGAGGACGCCAATGATCTCATTGACGTCCCCTCCCGAGCAGAACCCGCGGCCGGAGCCTGTGACCACCAGGACCGAGACATCACCGCGATTGGGAAGTTCGAAAAGGAGATCCCGGAGATCGGCGTACACCTCGAAGGTCAGGGCGTTGAGTTGCTCGGGACGATCGAGGGTGATGGTCCCGACCCCGTCGGCCACCTCAAACCTGAAGTGGTCCCACGATTCCGTCAGTGGCGCCGAAGCCCGATATGGCGACATCAACCGTGCAACCTAACGCATGATGGGTCGTCGGTAGAGGTACGGGTCGATTCGGATCAGGTCGGCGCGGCCCGCGGCGATGGCAGTATCGGCTTCGTTCCGGGAGGTGATTCCGCCCCCGACGAGCACCGCCACTGCCGCACGCTGGCGGACTTCGGCAGCTATCGAAGTCAGATAACCGCGCCGGTAGCCTGGTTCGGCCTCGGCGACAGTGCCGCCGCCGACAACTTCGATCAGCGAGGCACCAGCGCTGGCAAAGCTGGAGGCGATGGCGATCGAGTCCTCGAGCGACGTCCCACCCCGGACCCAGTCCGTAAACGACAACCGCACGCCAACGGGACCACGCCAACTCAACTTCACTTTCTCGAACACCTCGAGGGGAAAGCTCACCCTCGCGTTCACTTCGCCGCCGAATCGGTCTGACCGCTGATTGGTGATAGGCGACAGGAAGCCTGCCAGCAGGCCCCCGCGAGCAGCATCGACCACCAAAAGAGAAAACCCCGTCTCGTTGGCCCAGGCCGCTGCCGAGCCGAAGGCGGCGCTGACTCGGGTCATGTCATCGTCCGACATGGACCGTGGAATCCGATGCGCGGGTGTGTACGGGATCGCTGAGCAGGCGATAGCCTCCCATCCTCCGTCCCGGAGGGGACGGTCGAGGCCGTCGCCGGGCGGGCGAGTCGAGGCTCTTGCGCCGGCGTGGCCGATCACCATCCCGACGGATCCGACGCGATCCGCCGAGTAGCGGAGGGCACCCGGCCCTGCCACCGGTGACCCGGGATGGCTCCGCCCGACGTCATCGACCGCAATGGTGGGAGTGAGCAGCAGGGCCTCGCCTGAGGCGTCGTCGAAATCGGCCACAAGCCGATTGGGCAGCTCCAACCCTCCGATCCCGAGCGCCGTGAGACTGGGAGGTGGAACCGCTTCGCCCCGCTCGACCCCGGCCACCAGCCGATCGGCGGCAATCGTCAGAGCCGGATCGCGGCGCTCCATGTCGAGATGGGTGACCCGCCCGGATCGAGTCAACAGATTGAATGCGAATGTCGCCGGTTCGAGTTGCAGGTGATGACCGACGAACTCGAAGTATCGGGCGCTGTCTCTGGCTGCCTCCTGGAAACGAGCCACTGGAGGCTGGCGCTCCGCTTCGTACTCGGCCAGCGCCGCTCGAACGTTGTCGGGGTGGGCGTTCAAAGCCTGGTAGAGACCGGCGGCGTCTTCCATGGCCAGCTTGGTTCCCGACCCGATCGAAAAGTGAGCGGTGTGGGCAGCGTCGCCCATCAACACCAGCGGTGGTCCTCCCTCCTCCAACAAGAACCAGTTTCGGTTGCGCAACGTGATGAAAGCGTTCCACAGCGAACGGTTCGATCGCAGCGGATTTCCGTCGAGATGATCGGCGAAGAGCTTGGAACAGAAGGCAACGCTTTCGTCCTCGTTGGCATCGTTCATCCCCGATCGCTGCCAGGTCTCCTCGGTGGTCTCGACGATGAACGTGGACCCGTCGGCGTCGTACGGATAGGCATGGGCCTGAAAGAGCCCGGCCGGTGTTGGAACGAACACAAACGTGAAGGCATCGAAGGCAAACGGCGCCCCCAGCCAGATGTATCTAGTGGGGTGCTCGTGAACGGTCGGCTTGAACGCCCGCTGGTGATGGTTGCGGAGCCCGCTATTCACGCCGTCGGCGGCGACCACGAGGTCGAAGCCAGAGCCCAGGTCGCCAGAACTCAAGTCGCCAGAACTTAGGTCGCTCGCGGAGACCTCGGTTTCGAAGTTGATCCTCACACCAAGCTCCTCGGCCCGGTCCTCCAGGACACGGAGAAGGGTGTGGCGCGAGATCGCTGAGAACCCGTGCCCGTACGACCGGATGGTGCTGTGCTGATGGCGGATGTCGATCGCGCTCCAACGGACCAGCGACCTCTCCAGATCGAGATAGGTCAGGTAGTCGACCTCGGCCAGCTCGGCGAGAGTCCCTTCGGAGAAGACGACACCCCACCCGTAGGTGGCGCCGCGGGGATTGCGTTCGAAGACGGTGACCTCGTGCGACCCGGTTCGGGCCATGAGCACCGAGAAGTAGAGGCCGGACGGGCCGGCACCTACCACCCCGATCTTCAAAATCGCACCTGCGACACGATTTCGGCCAGGCGATCGACTTCGTCGAGTTCGGCCACGGTCGGGAGAAGCACCAGGTTCTCGCACCCTGCCTCTTCATACGAACGGATGTAGTCCCGAACTTCCAAAGGGTTTCGAAGATTGGCGGCAACCACCTTTTCGGCGAACGCCCCCGTGAAGGCGTAGTAGTCGCGGAGGTAGGCGTCGCCCAGGTCCGGGTTGCCGAGACCGAAGTAGGCCTGGGCCCAAAGCTGGGGAGCTCCGGGACGATCAACGTCCTCCCAGGCGGTCCGCACCCGAAGAGCAGCCGACGCGAAGGAACGGGCGGGGCCGCCGCCGTGCACGTATCCGTCGGCCAGGCGCGCCATTCGCAGCAAGGCCCCGCCGCTAGCACCACCCACCAGAAGATCGGGACCGCCTGCCTGGAAAGGGACCGGGCCAACTGTGGTGTCCTCCCAATGGTCCCGAAGTCGGGCGAGCTGCTCCGTCAACATCTCACCGCGCTTGGCGGGATCGACCCCGGAGGCCAGGTAGTCGTCGTGACGGGCGCCGATCCCGAGCCCCAGAGTGAGCCTTCCCGCAGAGATGACATCGACCGTCGCCGCCTGGCGGGCCAGAAGCGCGGTGTTGTGAATCGGCCCGATCATGACCATGGAGACCAGCCTGACGATCCGGGTAACCGCGGCCGCTCCCGCCAGTGAGACCAACGGTTCCCAAGCGTCGTAGGCGACCCGATCGACCACGCCCAAACTCGAGAAACCCGCTCCCTCGGCGCGACGGGCCCATTCGACGACATCGTCGCCACCGCGACCGGGAATGCTGGTGGGGAGGCCGATACCGATCTTCATCATTTCGATTCCCAACTTGGCGATTCCAAACCTGATGACCGATAGGTCAATCCGAGAGGCTATCTGGGTACCGTGTCGGCTATGGCGTCCGGCTCTGCTTTTGAGCTAACTACGGGCGACCGGGAGCTGCTCGAGCAGGCCGAGGCTGTCGGTCTGGCAATCGCGCCGGTAGCGGCGGCCGGGGCACCCGGGAGCCTCAACCGGAACCTGATCGCGGCGCTGGCCGAGGCCGGACTCGTCGGTCGCCTCTTTCCGCCTGGCGGCGAGGTGCGCGCCACCGAACTGTGTCTGATCCGGCAGGGATTGGCCCGCACTTCGACCGACGCCGAGACGGCCTTCGCCATGCAGGGCCTCGGCGCCTATCCGATCCTCCAGTCAGGCACCCCGGAACAGCGCCAACAATGGATCAACGAAGTCGCGGCGGGACGGGCAGTGCCAGGCTTCGCGTTGACCGAATCGGGAGCCGGTTCCGACGCAGCCCATCTCGCCCTTAGGGCCGAGGCGGATGGGCCCGGGTATCGACTCACCGGTGACAAGGCCTACATATCAAACGCTCCCGAGGCCGACGTCTACACCGTGTTCGCCAGAACCGGGCCTGACCCGGGGGCCCCCGGGGTAACGGCGTTTCTGATACCGGGCGACAGCCAGGGCTTGAGCGGCAGCGCCATCGAGATGCTCAGCCCGCATCCGGTAGGAAGGCTGGTCTTCGACGGGGTTGCGGTCGATCCGTCTCAGATCATTGGCGAAGTTGGTCGAGGATTTCGGGTGGCGATGCGCACCCTCGATCTGTTCCGGCCCTCGGTGGGAGCCTTTGGGGTAGGGATGGCCGAAGCGGCCTTGCAAATGGCCGTTGCCCATGCGACCGCGCGAGAAGCATTCGGACAGCCCTTGGCCGGCTTTCAGGGTGTCTCCCATCAGCTGGCGGACATGGCGGTGAAGATCGACGCGGCGCGGTTGATGGTGTATCAGGCGGCCGCCGCTCACGACAGCGGCGATAGGGAGCGCCTGACCGGCATGGCCGCCGCCGCCAAACTGCTCGCCACCGAAACCGCCCAGTTCGTGGTCGATGCCGCCATTCAGATCCATGGTGCCCGCGGCCTCGAGGCCTCCCATCCCCTTGCCCATCTCTACCGGGAGGTCAGGGGCCCGAGAATCTATGAAGGTGCCTCGGAAATCCAGCGCAACATCATCAGCCGGGAACTGCTGGCAGGCCGCTGGATCCGATAGAAAGCCCCCTTACCCGGCTAGTCGGTTTCAGCTTCCCCCGCAGCGGGTACTCAAGAAGCACATCTCAAGCTTCGGAGGAAAGATGCGAAAGAAAGTCCGCTTCTGGACGGGCGCCGCCTTTGGTGCCGCCATTCAGTACTTCTACGACCCCAAGGCCGGCCAGGCCCGACGAGCCCTCTTGCGTCAGAGAATCACCGATCGCGTCCTCGATGCCAAAAACGGCCTTGCCAACAACGGCACCAAGGTCGGGCGCATCGACCACCTTCGTCTCTGGCGAATGGAGCCGGGTCGCACCGCCAGTCGAGTCGTCTAAAAATCTCAGAGCTGGGCTAGGGCCTGGTCGAGGTCCTCGATCAGGTCGGCCGCATCTTCGAGACCGACCGAGAGGCGAACCAGCCCATCGGTGATGCCGCTGCGGGCCCGCTCATCTGGCGTCATGTCGCTGTGGGTCATGGTGGCGGGATGGGTGATCAATGACTCCACTGCCCCGAGGTTCTCGGCCAGGGTCCACAACTTGACCGAGCGCATCAGCTTCATCCCACCTTTGACACCGCCCTTCACTTCGAACCAGGCCATGGCACCGAACCCGCTCGCCTGTCTCTTGGCAAGATCGTGCTGGGGGAAACTCTCTAGGCCCGGGTAGCCGACGACCGCCACTCCCGGGTGTGCTTCGAGGAATCGAGCCACTTGGAGGGCGTTGTCGGACTGGCGGTCCATGCGGTCCGAAAGAGTCTTCACGCCTTGCAGGGTCAGCCAGGCGACCATCGGCGACATGATCGAACCGGCTGACTTCTGCATGAACTTGAGCTGCTCGTGGTGGCCAAGTTCGGCAGCAACGACTGCCCCACCGAGGGTGGCGTTGTGCCCCTCCAGATACTTCGTCGTGGAATGCACGGAGAGGTCGGCGCCAAGTTCCAGGGGCCGCTGGTAGTACGGCGTCAGGAAAGTGTTGTCCACGGCGTGAATCACACCCGCTGCCCTTGCTATCTCCGAAACCGCCCGGAGGTCGGTCAACTTGAGAGTGGGATTGGCCGGGGTCTCGGTGAAAATGAGCCGGGTCGAGGGACGCACCGCCCGCTCCACCACCGCCGGGTCCGAGGTGTCGACGAAATCGAAGTCAACTCCGAAACGTGCCAACACTTTGGTTGCAAAACGATGGGTTCCCCCGTAAACAACGTCCGAGACGATCGCATGGTCGCCGGCGTTGAGAAACGACATCATCACCGAGACGGTCGCGGCCATGCCGGTGGCGTAGGCCGTGGTTCCGACTCCACCTTCGAGGGCGGTCATTTTGTCTTGCAGGGCAGTCACTGTGGGATTTCCGGCCCGCGAGTACGAATAACCCTTGGCCATGTAGTCCTCGACCGAACTCTGGGCGAAGGTGGTTGCCTGATAGATCGGTGTGAGGATCGACCCCGTGGTCGGGTCGGGCTCGACACCGGCGTGGATCTGCTTGGTCCGGAATCTCATTGTGGCCACCAACCTAGTGGTGGGGAAAGATGCCAGACGCCAGCCGCCAGCCGCTAGGAATGTTCGATGGGGCGCTCCTCCATCAGGATCACCGGGTTGCCTTCGGGATCCCTTAGACCCGCCATCCACAGTTCCTGGGTCGCATCTCTGTGCACTACGTGAGGCTGGTCGGTGAACTCGCCTCCCCGTCCCCCGATCGCGGCGACTGCCCCATTGATCTCTTCAACCCGGTAGTAGAGAACGGGCCGGGACCGGAACGTCTCATCCTCTGGCCGCCCTAGATAGAGCCTCACGCCCCCGCAGTTGAAGAACGCCATTGGCTGGTCTGGTACCTGGAACAAGAACTCCAAGCCGAGCACTTCCCGGTACCAGGCGACCGCCCGATCGACGTCGTCAACACTGATGTGAATCTGCCCGATTGAATTTGGTTCACCCGACACGAGCACCCTCCGTTGCACTTGGCCTCTGACGTCTAGCGTCCGGCGTCTTCTCACTTCCGAATCGCCTGCACATTACGGAGCGCTTCCATAACCGGGTTGTTGTCCTCGTCGAAGCGACCATGGCCCTGTCGCAGCTTCTGCACTGTCCGGCTTGCCTACTTACTTTCCTAAGGTAACCTTTTACTTAGGAAAGTTATGAGCCCTTTGCCCACCGCATCCAAAGCCGAGACGGCCACCTCAGATATGGCGGCCCGCCTCCGTCTGGCCGTGGCCCGCCTTCAGCGGATCGTTCGCCAGCAGGCAATGGGTGGCCTGAACCTGGCCGAGGGGTCTTGCCTGGCGATCATCGACCGTCACGGTCCGTTGTCGCTGTCGGATGTTGCTTCGCGGGAGAACCTGTCGGCGCCCACGATCACCAAAATCGTGACCCGATTGGAGAACCAGGGTCTGATCGAACGCCTTGGCGATCCGACCGATCGCCGGGTCAGCCTGGTGGCGGTGTCAAAGGACGGAGCCGCCCTGCTGGAACGGCTCCGAAGCAGTCGCACCGCCTACCTTCACCGCAAGCTCAGAGAGTTGAGCGACGATGATCTGAGCCGCCTCCTGGCGGCGCTTCCGGTGCTCGAGGCTCTGGCAACCGAGCACACCGAAGACCCGGCACCATGACGGTGGCCGCATTGTGGAGCGACACTTTCCGGTCGCTGCGGGTTCGCAACTTCAGGCTCTTCTTCGTAGGCCAGTTCATCAGCCAGAGCGGCACCTGGATGACGATGATCGCCCAGACCCTGCTGCTGCTCGCAATGACCGGGTCCGGGGTGATGCTGGGAATCCTGGCTGCCTGCCAGTTCGGGCCGGTGCTGATCATTGGCGCCTGGGCCGGCGCCATTGCCGACCGGGTCGACAAGCGACGGCTTCTCTTCTTTACCCAGATCGGAGCCATGCTCCAGTCCCTTGTGTTCGGTCTGGTCGTGCTGACCGACAACGCCACCGTCGGCCGGATCCTGACCCTGGCGGCAGTGCAAGGAGTCCTCACCGCTTTCGACAATCCGGTCCGCCGTTCATTCGTCACCGAAATGGTCCCGACCGAGCACGTCGCCAACGCCGTCAGCCTCAATAGCGCCATCATGACCGGTTCCCGCGTGGTCGGTCCGGCCCTGGCGGGAGTCTTGATCGGCGCCGTTGGATACGCCTGGTGCTTCTTCCTGGACAGCTTCAGCTACCTCGCCGTACTGGCCGGAATCGCCATGATGCGAAAGGTTGAACTGTTCCCGGCCGTGAAGTCCGAGCGAGCCCGGGGCCAGGTCCGAGCCGGGCTTCGTTACGTCCGGTCCAACCAGGACCTGTTCGTCCCGATGGTGATGATGGCCATCATCGGTACCCTTGCCTTCAACTTCTCGGTCGCGACACCGCTTTTGATCACCGGGGCCTTGGGAGGAAGCCAGCAAGCTTTCACCCTCTTCTTCTCGACCATGAGCTTCGGAGCCCTCGTGGTCGCATTGGCCACCGCCCGCCGCCGGGAAATCCCTCGCAGCCATCTGGTCGTCTCGGCCGCGGTGTTCGGAGCCGCCATGGTTGCGCTCGCCGCCAGTCCCACCCTATGGATGGTCTACCCGATCGGTTTCCTGGTCGGGATGGGAAGCGTCGGGTTCATGACGTCATGCAACGCGATCCTCCAACTCCAGGCGGCGCCCGCCTTTCGGGGCAGGGTGTTGGCCCTTCAAGCCATGGTGTTCCTTGGTAGCACGCCGATCGGAGGGCCGATCATCGGGTGGGCCGGCGACACGCTCGGGAATCGGGCTCCGGTCCTCATCGGAGGCCTCGCCTGCTTCGCAGCCGCCACTTGGGGTCACCGGGCGTGGCGCCGGAGAAACCCGATCCTGGTCGAGGCGACGGTGAGCCCGGCCGAGGTTTTCGGCGGCGGGGCGCGGTAGACGCCCACTGACGGTCGAGCACACCCCACCACCGCTCCTTCCAGTAGCGTCAGC
Source organism: Acidimicrobiia bacterium (assembly GCA_031389635.1). Classification (GTDB taxonomy): domain Bacteria; phylum Actinomycetota; class Acidimicrobiia; order Spongiisociales; family ZC4RG35; genus DATEEG01. The sequence goes on from JANMST010000278.1 coordinate 10,866, forward strand.
CCATGATCCGCTCTGTAACCGACGACGACCGCTGGCTGTTTGGCGAAGGCCGCCATCAGAGCCTCCACGACATCCTCGGATCTCACATGGATGACGACGGTGCCACATTCCGGGTCTGGGCCCCGCACGCAGCGTGGGTTTCGGTGGTCGGCGATTTCAACGAATGGTCGGCCGAGGCCAACCCCCTCGAGCCGATCGGCACCGGCTTCTGGGAGACGCGTGTCGACGGACTCCACAAAGGCGAGACCTACAAGTTCAGGGTCACCTCTCGGAACGGTTACGGCGCCGTCAACAAGGCCGATCCCTTCGCATTGACCGCAGAGACCCCGCCTGCCACCGCGTCACGACTGTGGGCGATCGACTACCAGTGGGGTGATCAGGATTGGATGAAGGAGCGAACCTCACAGCTCGATCCGGGGTCTCCGATCTCAACCTACGAGATGCACCTCGGGTCGTGGCGCGACTACGGCAACGTCACCTACCGGGGAATTGCCCGACCGTTGGCCGACTACCTGCTCGAACAGGGTTTCACCCATGTCGAGTTCCTGCCACTGATGGAACACCCTTTCTACGGGTCATGGGGATACCAGAGCACGGGCTACTTTGCAGCTACATCGCGCTTCGGGAAGCCCGAGGATCTGATGTATCTCATCGACCAGCTCCACCAGTGCGGCGTCGGCGTGATTTTGGACTGGGTCCCTTCGCACTTTCCGACCGATCAGCATGGGCTTGGCCTCTTCGATGGGACCCACCTCTACGAGCACCCCGACCCCCGTCGGGGTTTCCATCCGGATTGGAGCTCGTACATCTTCAACTACGAACGTCCAGAGATACAGAGCTTCCTTCTCTCTTCGGCTCACTTCTGGCTCGATCGCTATCACGCCGACGCACTCCGAGTGGATGCTGTCGCCTCCATGCTCTACCTCGACTACTCGAGGAAGGAAGGAGAGTGGATTCCGAACCGGCACGGCGGTCGGGAAAACCTGGCGGCGGTTGAGTTTCTCCGCAAACTATCGAGCACTGTGAGGACTCGATTCCCCGGTACCGGTGTCATCGCCGAAGAATCGACCGCATGGCCCGGGGTGACGGCGGCAACCGACAACGGCGGGCTGGGCTTTCACTACAAGTGGGACATGGGCTGGATGAACGACACCATGCGTTACTGCCACCTGGACCCATTGTTCCGATCACATCCGGAGAGTCACCGTTTGGTCACCTTCCGGGGCATCTACGCGACGTCGGAGCAATTCATGCTGGCCCTTTCCCACGACGAGGTAGTGCACGGAAAGCGATCGCTGCTTGGAAAGCAATGGGGCGACAGTCGCCGTCAATTTGCCGGCCTCAGAACTCTGTTCGGTTACATGTGGTCAGTCCCCGGGAAGAAGCTGCTTTTCATGGGAGGCGAGTTCGGCCAATGGACGGAGTGGAACCACGACGCTGAGCTTGACTGGGTGCTGCTGGAATACGCGCCGCATCAGGAGGTGCTTGCCTGGGTCCGGACGCTCAACAGACTTCACCGCACCGAGCCGGCTCTGCACAAAGCCGACCATGAGCCCGAAGGATTCCGGTGGGTCGAAGCCGACGACTACGCCCGGGCAGTCTTTGCCTATCTCCGAATGGCCCCCGACTCACGGCCCGTCCTGGTGTTGCTCAACTTCACACCGGTGCCGTGGGAGAACTACCGGGTCGGTGTACCGCAAGAGGGAGGTTGGGAAGTCCTGGCCTCCAGCGACGACCCGGACTACGGCGGGACGGGGCAGGGAGTGACCGGCGTCGTCGAGACCTCGCCCGGCGAGCAACAGGGTTTCGAACAATCACTTAGCTTGACGTTGCCCCCGCTTTCGGCAGTATTCATGGTCCCTGTCCAAATCAGAGAGGATTCGTGATGGCGCCCCGTCGACCTGACGTTCTATCAATGGTCCTCGCCGGCGGTGAGGGCAAGCGTCTAATGCCGCTGACCCGTGATCGCGCCAAGCCTGCTGTTCCCTTCGGGGGCCACTACCGCCTGATCGACTTTGCCCTTTCCAACCTCGTGAACGGTGGACAGCGCCGGATCGTCGTCCTGACCCAATACAAGAGCCACTCGCTGAACG
>JANMST010000279.1:0-4304 GCA_031389635.1 Acidimicrobiia bacterium
CTGGCGTCTAGCGTCTGGCGTCTTCGGCCGACCCTTATAAGGGAGAAACCATGTCCGACAAAGTAACCATTTTTGATACCACTCTTCGGGACGGGGAACAGGCCCCGGGGATCGCCCTGACACCCGATGAGAAGGTCACAATTGCCCACCAACTGGCCAAGCTGCGAGTAGACGTACTAGAGGCCGGCTTTGCCGCCTCCTCCCCCGGCGACTTTGAGGCCGTCTCCCGCATCGCCGCCGGTGTTCGTGGACCGGTAATCGCCTCACTGGCCCGGGCCCATCCAGACGACATCGACAAGGCCCACGACGCTCTCAAGGCTGCCGATCGGTACCGCATCCACGTTTTCATGTCGACCTCGGCGATCCACATGGAGAAAATGCTGCGGCTGACCCCCGATGAGGTGATGAAGGCATCGATCGAGGGGGTACGGCGGGCCCGTGGCTATACCGACGACGTTGAGTTCTCTCCTCAGGACGCCACCCGATCCGATCCCGACTTCATGATCGCCGTTTGCAAGGCGGCGGTGGAGGCGGGGGCGACCACTATCAACATCCCCGACACGGTTGGGTTCGCGACGCCAATCGAATTTGCCGCACTCCTCAAGCGGGTGTTCAAAGAGGTGCGGGGAGACCGCGAGGACGTGATCATGTCGGTGCATTGCCACAACGACCTCGGGCTGGCTGTGGCCAACTCCCTGGCGTCGCTGGCGGCCGGGGCCCGTCAGATCGAAGGCGCCATCAACGGCATCGGTGAGCGGGCCGGCAATACCTCCATCGAGGAGGTGGTCATGGCGATCAAGACCCGCCAGGACGTGTACGGGGTCGATCTCGGGGTCGACACCACCCAGCTCTACGACACTTCCCGCCTGGTGGCGCGGCTCACCGGCTATCCGGTCCAGTACAACAAGGCCGTCGTCGGGCGCAATGCCTTCGCCCACGAGTCCGGCATCCACCAGCACGGCGTGCTCAGGGACCGGCAAACCTACGAGATCATGGATGCGGCCGCGGTCGGCCAGGAGGCTGCCCAGATCGTTCTAGGCAAGCACTCGGGCCGGGCCGGGTTCCTCGACGCCCTCGGCAGGATGGGCATCACCCTCGAGGACGAGGCGTTCTCCCGCGCCTTCGAGCGCTTCAAGCAACTGGCGGATCGCAAGATCCAGATCGGTGAGGACGAGGTCAGGGCGATCGTGGAAGATCAGACCGGCGAATCCACCCAGAAGGTCAAGATGGTCAGCCTCCACGTCGCCGGCGGCAACGAGGTCACACCTACTGCCACAGTTAGGGTGATCAAGGATGGCGTCGAACAGACTTATACAGGCCAGGGAGACGGCATGGTGCATGCCACCTTCGCCGCCCTGCGTCTTGCCTTCGAGACCGAAGCGAGGCTGATCGACTACCGGGTGGTCCCGGTCACGTCGGGCGCAGATGCGATGGCCGAGGTCAACGTTGTGGTCCGGGTCGGTGATCGCACCTTCGCAGGACACTCCCTGAACACCGATGTGGTCGAGGGATCCGCCGAGGCGTTTGCCAACGCGTTGAACAAGGCCGGGTAGGTTCAGATGGGGTTAGTGTTCCTCGCCACCGTGCCCGCTCGCGAGCAGCTCTATTAGTACAGGCGCCGGCCTTCTAGCCGTTGCGATACTCGTCCTTCTCACTGCCTTCTTCGTCGCTGGTGAATTCGCCCTTGTAGCCGTTGATCGCAGTCGGGTGAAGAGGCTTGCCCAGGAAGGCGATCGACGGGCGGTCCAGGTCGACCGCAGCCTGCGCCAGCTCTCCTTCGAGTTGTCGGGAGCGCAGCTCGGGATCACCGTCGCGTCCCTCCTGACAGGTGCCATCGCCGAGCCGGCGCTGGCCGACCTGTTCGATCCCCTCCTTACGCGAATCGGCTGGACGGGTGTCACCGACAACCCGGCATTGAAGATCGGATTGGCTCTGTTCGTCGCCAACGTGGCGTCGATGCTGATCGGCGAGCTGGTGCCCAAGAACTTCGCCATCGCCAAGCCCTACGCGACCGCCGTCCTGGTGGCGATTCCGATGTCGTTTCTCAACCGGCTCCTACGTCCGATCATCCTCTTTCTCAACCACTCGGCCAACTGGACCGTGCGTCGTTTTGGCATCGAGCCGCGCGAAGAGCTCGCCGGGGTGCGTTCGCTGGAAGAGCTCGAGCTAATGATCCGATCTTCGGGGAAGGAGGGAGAGCTCGACGACGCCGAGCTCTCCCTGCTCACTCGCGCCATCTCTTTCACGGAGAAAGTGGCCGGCGACGTGATGGTGCCGAGGGTGGCAGTCGACTCCCTTTCCCGCCACGACTCGGTGGCCGATCTCCGTCGCCTGGCCCGCGAGACCGGTCACTCACGTTTCCCGGTGACTGGCGAAGACCTCGACGAGGTTGTCGGCGTGGTTCACGTCAAGGATTCATTCAAGGTCCCCCCCGAGCGACGCTCAATCACACCCGTCGGGCACATCGCCAAACCCGCCCTCGCCATCCCCGACTCGCGGCCCCTCGATCAATTGCTCATCGACATGCAACGCCAAAGCCGGGCCCTGGCGATAGTCGTCGACGAGTACGGAGGCACGGCCGGCATCATCACCATCGAAGACCTCCTCGAAGAGATCCTCGGTGAGATAGCGGACGAGCACGACCTGGTCGATGCCAATGGGTCGGCGCCCCAATCCGGCAATCAACGCGAAGTCCCCGGCCAGATCAACCGCCACGACCTCGACGAGGAATTCGGGTTGGTGCTGCCGGAGGGACATTTCGAAACACTGGGAGGCTTCGTCATCTCCCAGCTGGGACGCTTTCCTCAGCCGGGCGACCGGGTCACCTACAACGTTTGGGTCTTCGAGGTAATCGAAATGGACGGCCGCCGGATCGATCGGGTCAAAGTCACGATTCCAGAGGAATCGTCATGAACTTCAGTGCACTGTTCTGGATGTTCATCTTGCTGATCGCCAACGGATTCTTCGTTGCGGCCGAGTTCGCCTTCACCGCCGCTCGCAAGGAGGTCATCGAGAAGGTCGGCACGAGACGCGCCAAGGCAGCTCTGGGGGCGATGAGAGAACTTTCCGACACGCTGGCCGGTGCTCAGGTCGGGATCACCCTGGCAACCCTTCTACTCGGTTTCGTCGCCGAACCCTCGGTGGCCCGTCTGCTCGAGAACTTATTCGGATGGCTGCCGATCCCTTCCTCCGTCCTTCACACGATCGCCCTGGTGATAGCAATCCTCATAGTTGTCTTCTTGCACATGGTCATCGGAGAGATGGCCCCGAAGAACATCGCCATCGCCACCCCCGAACGGCTAGCCCTCTGGCTTGCCATCCCCTGGAGGACGTACATGACCGTGTTCCGGCCTCTGGTTTTCGTGCTCAACAGCTTTGCCAATTTGATCCTGAGAATCTTCGGAGTCGAGCCCCGCGACGAACTCGAGACGGTCCACACCGCCGAAGACCTGGCGACCGTCATCGCCGCCGGGCGTCAGGAGGGCGTGATCGAGGAGTTCGCCAGCAAGCTGCTGGCAGGAGCGATTCTGTTCTCCGAACGGGCTGCCGCCGAGGTGATGGTTCCGCGTCCCGACATCGTCGCTCTGCCGATAACGGCCGCGCCCGCCGACCTGGAACGGGTTGTGACGGAGGAGGGTTTCTCCCGAATACCGATTTTCGAACAAGATATCGACGAAATCGTCGGATTCGTCCACGCCAAGGATCTCTTGTCGATCCCCGAGGAGAAGTACCACGAGCCCTTTGATCGGGACCTGATCCGGCCGCTCCTCGTAGCACCGGAATCGGCGCCGGTGCGGCCACTCCTGGCCGAGATGCAGCAGACCGGCCGCCACCTCGCCCTGATCATCGACGAGCACGGTGGAGCTGCAGGCTTGTTGAGCCTCGAGGACATCGTTGAAGAGTTGGTTGGCGAGATCCGCGACGAATACGACGAGGAAGAAGTGACGATCCGGCGGATCGGTGAAGCCGATTGGTTCTATGTCCCCGGCTCGGCCCGACCCGATCAACTCCGCAGCCAGGTCGGCATCAGGCTCCCCGAAGGCGAATACGAGACCGTCGGCGGGTTTGTCATGGACCGCCTCGGTCGGATCCCCCGCCGGGGCGACCGATTGGAGTTCGAGGGCTGGGTCCTGAGAGTCCGCCGTATGGAAGGCCGCCGTGTAGCCGAAGTGGAATTGTTGAAGAGGTGAAGGAACGTGGTGCGTGGTACGTGGTACGTGGTGCGTGGTGCGTTCAAAACCTCAAACCTCGAACCTCTGACCTCGAACCTTCCTGAACCCACCACTCACCACCCACCACTCCTT